>CAZVPY010000075.1:0-7184 GCA_964629135.1 uncultured Thermotogaceae bacterium
TATCCCCAGCATGTATTCACCCAATATCGTCTCGTTGATTTGCTTGACTTCATCAAAATGAGCGACAATTTCACCTTTGTATAAAACAATGATTCTATCCGCTACTTCCAACAACTCTGTCAGATCGGCGGAAACAAGTAAGACGCCAAGATTATTCTCTCTTTCTTTTACCAATCTTCTTCGGATGAAATCAGCAGCGGCAATATCAATTCCCCTGGTAGGTTGATCAGCAATTGTAATCTTTGAATGAGCGGTAAATTCCCTTGCCACAACAACTTTTTGAATATTTCCCCCTGAAAGCATCTTAATTTCCGTCTTGGCATTATCTGTACGGATGTCAAATTCCTTTATCATATCTTCACCAAAGGCATAAACTTCTTTCCATTTAATCACACCCTTTTTGGAGAAGGGTTCTTTTTTAAATCGATCGCTGATGATATTTTCTGCAATAGTGGAATCAGGTGCGACACCCCTTTCCATTCTATCGGAAGGAATATGACTTAAACCCACATCTCTGCAAAATCCGGGATCTGATATCTTGGGCAATTCCACATGATTTAACTTAATTCGCCCTTTTTCTCTGGGGATAATTCCGGTTATAATTTGAACTAGTTCAGTTTGGCCGTTTCCCTCTACTCCAGCCACGCCAAGTATCTCACCTTCTCTTAAGGAAAAGGAAAGTCCCTTGAGTGATTTAACCCCATCCGCTCTTGTAAATTCAAGTTCGTTGATTTCCATTAATTTCTTGCCTGTTTTAGCCGGTTCCTTTTCAATGCGAATATCTACATCCCTGCCAACCATCATCTTTGACATCTCTATCTCTGATATATCCTTAACTTCAGCAGTTCCAACAACTCTCCCTCGTCTTGTTACGGTGATTCTATCCGCTATTTCTTTCACTTCATTTAATTTATGAGTTATAAAAATAATCGTTTTCCCATTTTCAGTCAAATTCTTCAAGGCTTTGAACAAGTCAACTGTTTCCTGCGGTGTTAAGACAGCAGTAGGTTCATCCAGTATGATTAAATTGGCACCGCGTACCAATGTTTTTATAATTTCTACTCTCTGTTTCATTCCAACAGATATGTCTTTGACTTTTTCTTTCGAAGGTACTGGAAGACCGAATAAATCAGATTGATACTGTACAAATGAATAAGCCCGATCAATATCAATTGAAAGCCCTTTTTTTGGCTCCATACCCAGTATGATATTTTCTGCAACTGTCAATGAAGGGACCAACATAAAATGTTGATGAACCATGCCAATACCATATTCGATGGCCTTATTGGGTGATGAAATATCAACTTTTCGGCCTTCGTATATGATCTCACCCTTGGTCGGTTGTTCAATCCCAAATAAGATTTTCATCAATGTGGATTTTCCTGCCCCGTTTTCACCCAAAAGTGCATGGATTTCGCCTTTATTAACTTGTAACTGCATATCTTTGTTGGCAACAACACCATTGGGATAAATCTTCCATATATTTTTCATTTCAAGGATATAATTATCTTCCATTGAATCACCCCTTGATAAAAAATAGGCTCCCCCTAGGAAGCCTATTTCTCATTCAATCAATTATTTATTTAGCGGCGTCCCTGATTGCATTCAATTCTTCATTCGTCATTCCAGAAGCGCTTGTAACAGTTATTTTACCTTCAAGAATCAATTGTTCCAATTCATTAAGTTTTTCCGCGATATCTGGGTTTTCTTCTAAGAATTTATCAAAATACTGATTATTGGCAAGTCCGACTGCATCTTCTTTAAGTCCTAAAACTTCATTAACTCCCAGAGGTAACTCGCCGTTTACATACAATTCTACAGCTCTATAAACTGACTGATCAACATTTTTCAACATGGATGTTAGCATATGATTGACAATTTCCATGTCCTTTTCCTCGTATATAAGCTGCATATCAGAATCCACCCCGATTGACCATCTGTTCATTTCTTTGGCAGCTTCAAGTACACCATTACCGGTTTCACCCGCAACTGCAAAAACTACATCTGCACCTTGTCGGTACATAGCTAAAGTAAATTCTTTTCCCTTTGCGGGATCATTCCATGCACCTACATAAGAAGTGGTTACCCTGATTTCGGGATCTATATATTGAGCACCATCAATATAACCTACTAGGAAATCGTTGATGACTTCAATATCCATTCCACCCAACATTCCAATCTGTTTGCTGTCAGGATTACTGTATTCAAAATCAGGATCTGTTGATACCATTGCCGCAAGAGCGCCAGCAAGGAAAGAACCTTCATTCTGTTTATAAGTCATTGCATAGACGTTATCAAGATTTCCGTTATCAAAAGGCATCTCAGTATCATAAATGATATAAGTGATTTCCGGGTAATATGGAGCAACTTCAGCCAAAGTATCAACCATTTGCCATGTTCCAACTACGATTAAATCGTACATTCCTGAATCTGACATGTCCTCAAGAGTTGGTTTCCATTCTGAGGGATTATAACCCATTTCGATGGTTTTTGTTTCTAAACCCAAATTTTCCTGAACCATTACCATACCACGCTCTGCGGAATCAAAAAAAGACTTGTCTCCCAGGGTTCCGTTGATGAGATTCAAAACCCTTGTGGCTGAAAATGCACTCAACACGAAAACAGATAAAAGGATAACGATTAAAGCTTTTTTCATACAAACACCTCCAGTTTTTTATGGGCGTTTTGCCCTATCTTCTTCAATAAGTAACTCAATAGACTTGAATGCGATTTGGATTGATTTTTCCATACCCTGTTCAAATTCTTCCCCAGCCTGTTTATAAGTTTCATCAAGAGACTTTCGAACTTCTCTTATGGTTAAAATGGCCCCTGTTCTTAAAGAGTAAATGACTCCTAAAATATATAGTGCTGATATTTCCATCTCCACTGCCAGAACGTTTGCCTTAGCAAGTAATTTTGAATACTCCAATGCCGCTTTCTGATTAAAATTTCTTCCATAGTAAGAATCTGTGGAATGAACAATGCCAAGATGATGAGGATTGCCGATAAATTCCGCTGCATTTTTCATTTTACTGATTACGTTAAAATCAGCTACAGCGGGAAACTCTCTTGGTACATAGTCAACCATGGTACCATCTGATCTGACAGCTGCTGTTGCGATTATTGAATCCCCCATGTTGAGATGAGGTTGTAAGGCACCGGTTGTACCCACACGGATGAATGTATCCGCCCCCAATGTTCTTATCTCCTCTACTCCGATTGACATGCAAGGAGCTCCCATACCCGTTGACATAACGGAAACCCTTTCACCGTTTAGTTGTCCTGTCATTGTAAAATACTCTCTGTTGTCTCCAACCACAACTGGATTTTCCAAATACTTTGCCATTCGTTTGACTCTTCCCCGATCTCCAGGCAATAATACATATTTGCCAACCTTCTGACTATCTTCTATTTGTATGTGATAGGTGGGATTTTCCATTCAACAAAACCTCCATTTTATTCATATTTTGATAGTTTATCAAAAAGCAATTTGATAAATCTTTCTCTATCTGCTTTAATCGCCCACTTTGAATTTGGCGGATTATTTGAGTTTTGCCAATAATCAACTACTGTCTGGCCATAGGTTAGTTCACCCTTCAATTCCACTTGACAAAAATAATTCTGATATTCAAAAATTTCCGGTTCAATTAAATAAGCAATGGTGCAGGGATCGTGCAGAGGTGCTCCTTCTATTTTGAAAATATGATAATAAGTTTGATGAAAAAACTCAAGCAATAAACCCATTTTTGATACAATAGGAGAAGAAAGTTCCTGCATTTTTTTGATTTCATCCATGTGTATTTTTGTTTGATGGGTAGCATCCAAACCAAAAACGGTTAGAGGTATTTGTGAATTAAACACAATTTGAGCGGCTTCAGGGTCTGCCAGAATGTTGAACTCGGCTACAGGGGTAGTGTTCCCGAAAGCAATACCTCCTCCCATTATTACAATTTCCTTCACTTTTTCATGCAAATGCGGAAAGTTGATCAAAAATATTGCGATGTTGGTTAGAGGTCCAACAGCACAAAGGGTAACTTCTCCCTCAAACAGGCTTACTTTTTCAGCAATAAAATCAACAGCTGTTCTTGAGTCTTTATCGATGGTAGGATTTGGAAGATTTGCCCCCTCCAGTCCGGATTCGCCATGAATATCAGGTGCTACAATTTGTTTCCTGATAAGGGGTTTTGAGGCACCTTCACAAACTGGAACTGTAAGATGCGCATTTTCAGCTAATATTAAAGCATTTTTCGTTGTATTCTTAACATAAGAATTACCTGCCACTGTTGTAATCCCCAGAAGTTCCAACTCCTCTGCAATACCAGCCAGTAAAATTGCTACTGCATCGTCATGACCGGGATCACAATCTAAGATAATCTTTCTTCTCATAAAATCCTCCTTCATAAAAATCATGCAAATATGACTTTACTTTAAAACTTAGCTTTCTATTTTAGACTTGAGGATAACAACACTTTTAAATTAATAAGTTAAAGGGCTTAGAACATCATAATGATAGGAGATTATACCATATATGTCTAAGCATCAAAATTAGAAAAAGCAGGCTTTTTTAAACCTGCTTTTTCATTGATTTTAAAGCTGAAATTTATTGATATTTTTTTCAAGTTCTCCATTTAACTGGGAAAGTTCACTTGATGTATCAGAAAGATCTTTTACCGAACTTGTTTGCTTTTCAAGTTGTCTGACCATATTCTCAACTTGTTCAGAGGCATTCACCATAGACCGTGCTGATTGGTCCATCGCATCCGCTATCTCTTGTGCCGCTGCACTCTGTTCCTCTGATGTGCTGTTGAGATTGTGTACTGAATCCGTTACCCCACTCAGCCGTTCAAGTATGTTCTCAAACTGTTCCAATGCCTCTCTAGAATTTTCTTCCATTTTGTTTACGATCTCTACCGTCTTATCTGAGGCATCGTTTACTTCGCCTACTCCGTTACCAATCTCTTTGAGCATCTTCGCAATATCTTCTGTCGACTTTTGACTTTCTTCCGCTAACTTCCTAATCTCATCCGCAACTACTGCAAAGCCTTTCCCGGCTTCTCCCGCTCGGGCCGCTTCGATCGCTGCATTTAAAGCCAACAAGTTCGTCTGCTCCGATATACCGGAGATGGTATTTACAATCTCTCCCACGTTCTTTGCGTTTGCCTGTAACTCTTCTACCACTTTCGATGTGGCTTTTGCCTGTTCTTCCGCTTCTTTTACAATATCCGCTACTTTTGTCAATTCTTTTTGCCCGTTTCTTGCTGATTCAGATGTCTCTTGTGTCCTTTCATACAAATCAGTTGAGATATCTGTGATGTTTTTCGCCGAGGCCGCTACTTCTTCTACTCCGGAACTGACTTCTTCAATCGCAGCAGACGTGTCTTGTACGTCATTTTCTGTCCGATCGGCTTGCGTCTTTAACTCTTGTGAAATATTTTCCGATTCCCCAGCTACCATCTCTAACTTGTCTGTCGATGCCTTTACGTTCTCTATCGCGTTTTTAAAACCGCCTAAAGTTTCCCGGAAAACAACTACTACTCGGGCCAGGGCATGTTCGATTTGGCCGATTTCATCTTTTCCACTGTCTGCTTCAAAATCAACTGTCATATCCAGATCTTGTAGTAAAGTTGACTTTTCAATCAATCGTTTTATCGGTTTTTTGATACTTCTTATGATAATAACTGCAACCAGTAAACTAACCACTATTGTAATCAATATGAGTAATATAATCTGAAAATTATTTTTCTCTATCGTTTCTTTACTGGTTGAATTGCTTTCTTTAATCGTTTCAAAACTTCGCTTTAAGCTGCCATACTGAGTTTCTGTTTTCTCTTCAATGATTGCTGATAAATCGCGACTGTTTGCTTTGATATTTGTGTTGATAATATTGAATGCCAACGTTCTATTTTCATCAACTTGCCGGTTACTCTCTTCGATCTCATCCTGAATGGCCATTATAGAACGTTCATTTTCTTCCTGTTCTTTGATAATCCCGATCATTTCCTCCAATGACCCTATATAATCATTGAGTGTTATGGCTATTAATTGAGCAGATACTGGATGGTACATCGCAGAACCAAACATAACTTGGAAGTTGATGTTACTGTTTATCTTTTCAGCTATTTCAACAGCTTTTGGTAAAAGTTCGTCTGATTCTTCCGGTTTGATAATGATATTTCGAGTTATGAATTCCAAATCAGCAAACTCTTTTATTGTTACATCCAAATACTCTGGCTTCCAAATTTCCTCTATTTCATATAGTGTAAATTGTTCAATATCAGTCCGACTGATGAGTTCTTCATCCAGCATCTGTTTTTGCTCATCAGTGGGTTTTTTCAGATCCGCGTGTTCTTCTTTTATAGCTTTGAATGATTCAACGGTTTTTTCAACTTTTTGTATGTTAACCGCTTGCATCTTTTTTATCTGTTCAGAATATTTGCCCTTTAGTTCTAGAAATTGTTTGAGTTTTTCTTGATTATTGACCAATTCTCTTTGAGATAAAATCTCACTTTCCTTAGAATCAAAAACCTCATTAACACTTTTTTCTATCTCTCCAACAGCCTTTAGATAATCTTCTTCATTCTCAGATCCTGAAATTAAGGCCTTCACGTTTTCTACAGAAGTTTGATATTGCTGTTGTACTTGTTCCTTTTCTTGTATAGTTGATACATAACCTAAGTTCAACACCATTTGAATCATTTCTTTAATACCATCGTCCAGTTCATTATATTTACTGAATTCCAGTAATTCATTTTCAGAAGCATCCGTTTGATTAATAACGGCATCTGCTTGTTGTACAACCTCTCTGTTAGATATGGTTGAAACTAGCAATACCAAGACTAATATGATAATGATTACCGTAAAGCCCGTTAACAATTTAGTTGAAATCTTCATTATTCCCTCCTTATTTGCTAATTGCATCTATTTAGTAATACTTTTCAATCGAGAAAAATATTTTGTTTGTTTTTTTCGATTAAATCGTGGCTTTTACACCCCTTTTAAACCGTTATTTCCCTTTGTCTATGATTGAAACTTACTGATATCCGATCTTAAATCATCAGCTAATTGTCGCATATTTTGGGAAATTTCATTCATTTGCTTGATGGAATCAGCCTGTTTTTCAACATCATGAACCATATTCTCAACTTGTTCAGAGGCATTCACCATAGACCGTGCTGATTGGTCCA
>CAZVPY010000076.1:0-7124 GCA_964629135.1 uncultured Thermotogaceae bacterium
TTTTTTGTTTGAAAAAGGTGAAAAACTGAAGATTCACAGGGTTGGGCAAACACCCACCCGGGGAGATTCAAAAGACATCCAAAAATATTTAGACTATCAGGAAATGATCGAAAAAAGCGATGTCTGGTATTGGATTGTTGACACACTGGGTAATTTTGTATGGTGTTCAAAAGGCGTTACGCCAATACTCGGACTTTTACCGGAGGAAATCATTGGTAAGAATCTGTCTGAATTGATTCCGGAACGTGAAAAAAAGCGTGTCTTTGGTTTTTTAGATGATCAATCATCTCAATTAAAAGAATATCGCGACTTTGAAATGGTCTATCTCAGCAAGTTAGCTACGGAAAAATACTGCTTGGTATCCGGAACCCCCATATTCACAAATAATGGAGAATTTATCGGTTATCGTGGAAACACAAAAGACATAACCGATCAGGTACAAAAGTCCTGGCAGCTTGAGGAAAGCAAGAAAATGTGGGATAGAACCCAAAGAGCTGCCAAAATAGGGAATTGGGAAAATAACAACCTGACAGATACCGTTCTTTATTCTGATGAAATGTTCAAAATCTTTGAACTTGAAAAACCGCCCGGACCACATACAAATATTCCCTTTATGAGCAGAGTACATCCCGCAGACAGACAAAAGGTCATAGATGCCGATTTGGAATTAGAGACAAAAGCAGGCACAAAAGAACTGGAATTTAGAATCTGCCTCCCCGATGGCAGAATCAAATACTGTAAAGAATTTCTACAAAGTCTGGAAGATGATTTTGGAGAAATTGTCATGTTGACAGGAACGCTTCAGGATATCACCGAGATAAAGAAAACACATCAAGAACTGCATAAAAAGATAAAATTCGAGCATTATCTGGGTAAGATTGCCGAAAGATTTGTGAAAGTGGAAGAACATGAAAATGCCATCATCAAAGTCTTAAAAGATATTGCCCAGTTAAACGATGCCGACCGAGCCTATATCTTTGAGTTTGACTGGAATGAAGAAACCATGTCAAATACTTATGAATGGTGTTCAAACCGCACAGAACCACAAATTCAACATTTGCAGAAAGTTCCCGTTCAGGTTGCTCATTATTGGATGGAACAATTTCAGAAGAGAAAATGCGTTATTCTCAAAGATACATCGACTATACCTGATAACAGAAAAGAAGAACGGGACATTCTTTTAGAGCAGGATATCCGCTCTGTGATTGCTTGTCCACTCTACTGTAATGGTGTTTTGTGGGGTTTTTTCGGATTGGACAACACCCATTCCACAAATTCATGGAATCAGGAAACCATGACTATTATCAAAGTTTTTACACAAATTTTCCAAAATTATACCGAAAAAAGATTAGCCGATGAAAAAATCAAGTCCTTGCTAAATGAATTGCAAGTTCTCAACGGTAATTTGGAAAAAACGGTAAAGCTAAGAACCGATGAGCTAAACGCCTCTCTTGAAGAGATCAAGAAGACCCAAGCGCATTTTCAATTGGCTTTGAACGTCAGTGATATTGGATTATGGTTGTGGGATTTTAACAACGAAGAAGTACCGGAATCATTCTCATTTAGTAAATATTTCAAAAAAGTCTACGCACCCTCTGAAAAAAGAATCGGTTTTGAACAAAATTCAATGATCAGATGGGAAGCTTCGGTCCATCCGGATCATTGGGATTACGTTTTCAATGAAAAAACAAAATATTTGGAAGGGATTATCAATGAATACTCCATTGACTATAAAATTTGGCTCGACCATTACAACGATTGGCGTTGGATCAATTCAACGGGAGTGATTGTCAGCAGAGACAGGGATGGGTCACCAACTCTCATGGTTGGTACTTATAAAGATATCACCCCAAGAAAAGAAAATGAGCTGATGCTTAAGAACGCCAAAAACAGTGCTGAGAAAAAGGTACAACATAAGACAGAATTCCTTTCCAATCTCAATCACGAACTGAGAACACCTTTGACGATCATTATGGGAAATTCAGAAAGCCTTCTCTACTCCGATGTCAGCAATGAATTAAAACCCTTTTTAAAGACCATCAACCGGGCGGCCCTTCAATTATTGGAATTAATCGAAGAAATTGTTGATATATCCAAGATTGACGAGGGAAAGGTTAAGGCGTCAACGGAGTGGATTAATTCTCGGGACTTTTTTTCTGAGATATACCATTATCATAAAGAGCTGGCAAAAGACAAGGAGATTGGTTTTGATTTACAGATGGATTCAAATTTTCCCGAGATGATTAAGACGGATCCAAAACTCATTAAGAAGGTATGCAATAACTTGCTTGGAAACGCCATCAAGTTTACCAAAGAGGGTGCTGTAACGTTGATTGTTTCCTTAGTTTCAAAAAAACAAAAGGGTCAGATTCAAGTAAAAGACACGGGAATCGGCATCCCGAAAGAAAAGCAACAAATGATTTTTGAACGGTTCTCACAAGCCGATTCTTCATCCAAAAGACGTTACGGCGGAACCGGCCTGGGATTATCCATTGCCAAAAGTGCCGCTGATATTCTGAATGCCAAAATCCAGGTTGAAAGTGAAGTGAATCAGGGCAGTACGTTTACCCTGACATTTCCCCTCAATCAGAAGTGATCTTTTCGATCAACTCTTTTAAAACCCTTTCTGCATCTTCATGCTCAACCTGACAGGTTCCGGCAGCCGCATGTCCGCCACCACCATATTGAAGCATTAACTCTCCAATATTCGTTTTAGATGTTTTGTTGAAAATTGATTTACCAACGGCAAATACCGTGTTTTGCTTCCTGAATCCCCACATGATTCGAATGGAAATATTACATTGGGGAAATAGGGCGTATTTCAAAAAGCGGTTCCCGGCATGAATGACCTCATCATCCCTAAAATCAACAACCACAAGGTTATCATAAACCGTTGCATTCTTTTTAATTTGTTCTTTTAAAAGGGGCTCTTGTTCAAAATAAAGTTCGACTCGTTCCTTTACATCCGGGAGTTGTAGTATTTCATCAATGGTATGGTTTTTACAGTAATCGATTAAATCCATCATCAAATGGTAATTGGAAATCCTGAATTGTCTGAAACGGCCAAGACCCGTTCGGGCATCCATGAGAAAGTTCAACAGGACCCAGCCTTCAGGATGCAAAACCTCTTCCTGGGTAAACTGAGCTGAATCACCTTTGTCAACCGCTTCCATCATGTCAGTAGAGATATCCTTGAATCGTTCTTTCCCACCGTAATAATCATAAACCACCCTTGCAGCGGAAGGCGCATCCGGATCGATAATGTGATTGTCGTGCTTTCCCACCCTGAGTTGCTCACTCAAATGATGGTCAAAGGCCAAATATACTCCTTCAACATAAGGCAAATTAGTGGTGATATCGTTATTTGTAATCTCAATCTTGCCATCCTGCATGTCTTTGGGATGTACAAACAGGATATTGTCAATGAGATCCAAATCTTTCAACAACACCGCACACACCAATCCGTCAAAATCACTTCTCGTTACCAACCTAAACTTTTTATCCATGGTATCACTTCCGTTTCTGGTTTATTTAATTTTACCATAAAAAACCAGGGTCTTGGGTTTGGGGTATAGGGTCTGGTATCTCTTAACCCTACAGCCTCTTGGCATCTTACTCCAGAACCTTGTTATCGTTTAAAAATATCCCTTCAAAACCGTTAAAATACTCCATTGCATACTCAGAGGGGACAGGATCGTTGATTGACGTATCAACGGACCTGTCCCCTCGGGATCCAAATCTAAACCCACAAATCAACGACCATTTATTAATATACTCAATCGCCTTTTCTTTCTCAAGGACATTCAACGCCATCATGGCGGTTTTTGCCTGCAACGCAGACTCTGAAACAACAATTCCCCATTCAAAGACTGAGTTTTCATATTGCCCAGTTACGGGACTTAGTTCGTTGAGTTGTCCCCTCCAAATGGCCCCCTTTCCCACATAAATGACTTTTTCTTCAGCGGGCAGGTTGATGGTATCCATCCAATGTGTACTGGAATTACGTTTACCGATAATGGCTAAATTTCTGTCAACTTGAATATAACCGGTTTGTTTTTCATACATATTTTTCAAAAATACCACAACCGAATCCATTGCAAAGGGAACCGCTACCGGTTTTAAATACAGTTTCACATTATTGTATAACTTGATTCCCTCTTCGATAAATTCCACATTGTAAAAACCCGTTTTCTCTATAGCATCATCTATTTCTTCTTCTTTTGGTTGGTTCTGTTCATCGTACAACAACGCTAGATTACCCAAGGAGTAATCGTACAACCCCCCAGAATATTCGGCAATCATAGAGAGTTTTCGAATCAGCCCCATGGTTTCACTATCTGGAAAATATGTTTCACCTTGTTCAATCTCAAGGGGAAATACTGCATACTGGGTAGTGTATTTTTCAACAATCCGTTTGAATTCAAGGAATGCCCTTTGTGCATATTCATCAGCATGATCCGTTTTCTCTATAACCAATCTGATTTTCATTCCTTTGTATTCCTCAGTAAATGACACATATTCCGTATTGTAAATCATGGTAATGACATACAGCAAGATCATCAAAACACCAATCACAAAGAACGTAAAAATCCAGGTTCTTTTGATTCTTTTGGACGGATCTATGGATTCAATTTCAAAACCGGTTTTCATTTTTCTCTCCAATTATTAAAAGTTACGGTGAATTTTATCTCTATATTTGAAAATCCCCCCTTTTGGGGGGGGCGAAACACTTAAGGCAATGAAGTGACTTAATAAGACTAACAAATATAGTGACGTTAGTCTTTCAAAACCCACCCCACCCCCTTCGGGAGCACCCCTCCGTAGGAGGGGATTTTTAAGCTGTAAATATTTCCGCTTTTATTCAAGAAAATTTTTAATTTAATCATGCATTTGTTCCATGAAAACATTTCTTTCACTCTTAACCCAAATTTAGGACTAAGGGGTGTGACTTGACACTTGGAGTTTCAGAGAAACTCCCGGGAATTTGCTTCTCAAATTCCAACTGCAGGGTTTTCAGAAAAGAGCCTTTTGCGTATGAACAAATCGGTCTCTTCAATCTTCTACATGAAGTTTTGCCCGCTGGGTAAAACTTCAAGGTTAAATCCCCGAAGGGGTTTAACCACGAAGCCGGTCAAGACGCACCCCTTAGTCCGATATATTTTTATCTCTTTCTCAATGCCCCAAAGACCTGGGATCCATGGCATCTCTCATGGCATCGCCAAACAGGTTAAACGCCAAAATGGCAACAAACAAGAAGACTCCGGGTAACAGCAACCAGGGGTATTGCTCTAATACTGACAGTCGTTGAGCTTGTGCCAGCATCAATCCCCAACTGGATTGAGGTTCTCGAATACCGTATCCTAAGAATGACAATCCTGCTTCACCCAGAATATATCCGGGAATCGCCAGCGTTGCCGAAACGATAATGTATGTACTGGTGTTTGGGATGATATGTTTCCAAATAATACGCCTGGTGGGATAACCCATTGCACGAGCGGCTTCCACGTATTCCGACTGCTTGATTGACAACACCATACCCCTGATAACCCTGGACATACCCGGCCATCCGATAAACGAAAGGATGATGATAATCATCAAATAGGTAATATGCGAGGGCAAATCAGCTGGCAAAATGGCCCGAAGTGAAATCAGCAAATACAAACTGGGTATGGACATCAAAATCTCCGTCACCCTCATGAGTATCTCGTCAATCCATCCGCCATAATATCCGGCCATTCCTCCTAATAATAGTCCCAGGGTAAAGGTGATCAGGATACCAGCAAATCCAACAGTTAAGGAAACACGTGAGCCAAAGAATATGCGGGTTAATACATCTCGACCGTATGCGTCAGCGCCAAACAGGTAGAACTGAGCGGGTCTATCGACCCCGAAAAGATGTATATCCATTGGAATAAATCCAAACAACTTGTATTCCCAGCCTTTCACAAACCATTTGATAGTGAAACGCTTTAAGTCAAAGTCTTCAATGGAAGAAATCTCATACGTTTCCTTTTTTCCATCTTCGTAGGCAATGGTAATTTCCTCCACACCTTCGGTCAATTTAATCGATTCAAGTTCTCCAATCCGAGCCATTTTATAGGAATGAATTGGATCTTCCTTATAAGTTTGCAGCTCATCCGGATCGGTAATTAACCGGGAAATCCCTGCACTTTTCATCACTTCTGTTTTTGACATGGGTATCCGTTCAAGCTCTTCTTTTGAATTTCTTAAGACGCGTTCTCTTTCAGTACCCACTGCAATAATTTCAGAGCGGAAAACCAAAGAGATATCACTGACACCATTCTCTTCCAAGGTATATTGATGTGGTACCCCTTCTTTGTCGGTAAAATCAATATCTTCAATTACCGATGCGGGTTCGTATATCCTCTGATAAGTAACCGGGTCCCTGTAACTGACCACATCAAAGATATAGGGTGCCACCCATTTGCCTTCGTATTTCCAATGAATCTCAGACGGTGGTGCATACGTTCGATCCGTCTTCTGTACAAAGGGATCCGAAGGGGAAAAGAAATCAGCAAAGAGCATGACAACATACAGAATGATGAGAATTACTAGAGATATTCTTCCCGTGTTATGTCTTCTAAAGGCGCGTAACAACAAACGCCATCGACTCATATACTCTACTTCAAAAGATTCTTCTATATTATCATTGGTTACTACCTTTTGTGTTGGCTTTTTTTTCATCACGTCACCCCCCTCACTGGAATCGCTTTCGAACTCTTGGATCGGTTGCCGCCAGTAGTAAATCCGCTGAAAGGTTTCCGATAATCAACATCAATGAACTTAACAACAAACTGGCCATAACCAAATAAAGGTCTTGGGAATTCAAGGCTTCAATGGTTAATCTTCCCATGCCGGGCCAGCTGAAAACCGTTTCCGTTAAAACGGCTCCTCCAAGCAGTGAAGATAAGGTGTAGCCAAACATGGTGATAAGGGGGTTAATGGCATTTCTCAAAGCGTGTTTATAAACAACCACTTTAGAAGGCATCCCTTTTGCTTTGGCAAATTCAACGTAATCCATACCAAGCTGGTCCAAAAACTGACCGCGCATCTGCCTCATGACTCCCGCCAAAGCGGAAAAACCCAATGTGATGGCAGGCCCT
>CAZVPY010000077.1:0-7071 GCA_964629135.1 uncultured Thermotogaceae bacterium
GGCATCGGAGTCCGGATCATTGTAAATCAGTTTTCTAATGTAAAAGTTCAACTGATATTCATCACCCAGTTTATCATATTCATTGATCATCATGGATAGAATGGATGTAATTTTTTTTGAATTGGGGAATTTTTTTTGATAGCTTTTTAACAACAAGATATTTTCATTGGGTTCGTTTGGTTTGAGATTTTCTTGAATAAAGTCATAAGCAGTGTTAGGATTTTCAGGGATGGGAGTTTCTTTTGTTTTGTCTGTAAAGATTTCCTGTATGATTTTCAGCATCTCGTCAATGTATTTCGAGTCAGGATATTGAACCATAAAACGGCTGTAGGATTCAATGGCATTGGCTTCATTCCCTGATTTTGAAAAAGTATCAAAAGCCTGATACATAATTTCTGCTGCACTCATTTCCACGCCGATTAACCGTTGGAATAACACTTTCTCATAAATTTCGCCCAGTGACCTTAGAACGGATTGGGAAACTTCTTTGGAACTTGTAAAAACCAATGTTTCAGGTTCAATCAGCTCAATTTCAGATTCTACTATCGCTTGTACAGAATAAATTGCACCTTCTTTGCTGATGTGTTCCACCAAACCAATGTAGAATTCGGGCGTTAGTAATAACGGTTTCCAGGAAGCCCATTTCCATTTTAATTCCAGTTTGCCTTTGACTAATTTATGAACGTATTTAATTGGTTGACCCACTTCGATCAACAATTCTCCGGGGGCGCAGTTCTTTGTTGTCATTTAACCTCCGTTTGTTATGTGATTCATGATTTGTTCCGGATTATCGGTGATAATATAATCAGTGATGTTTGGATACTCTACAAGAGGTGATAGTTCTTTGATTGTATTGACTGTCCACCAAGCGTATTGTACTTGTGTTTTTTCTTTCATGGCAGTTAAAGCATTCACAAGAAGTTTTCGTTCGATTTTCTCAAAAGCTTGAATGGGCAGGTGGAGTGAATAAGGCTCGTACTTTAGCATTGCACTTTGTATATAAGCCATTGGGTTGGCAACGTTTTCTGCATCGCTACCTATAAGAAGTCCGATTTTTGCCCCCTTTAGTGCATCTCTGATAGGAGGAAGGGTGTTATGAATAAAAGAAGAAAAAACAAGATTTTCTAAGGGATATTTATTCTCCTTTAATAAATCAATCAAAGGAAAAACCACTTCCGGTTCTTTTATCTCCACGTTGATAATCGATGTTGGCAACAATAAATCAAACACCTCTTTTAATGCAGGGACAGTGACATTCTGTTGAGTGGTAATTTCATTGATTTGGCCAAGGGTGAGATCGGCAATTTTCATTTCTTTATCAAATAATCTCTTCAGATCTTCATCGTGAAAGACAGTGACTGTTCCATCTTTTGAAAGACGTATGTCCAACTCTACACCATTTGAAGATGTTTGGTTTATGGCTTTAAAGGCTTGCAGTGAATTTTCAAGTGCATCGTGATGATTTCCCCGATGTGCAAGGACTTTCATAGTACCCCCCCTTTTTATTTCCTCTATTATACACCCCTTCTTTTGTAAATAAAACCGAAAAAATAGATGAAAAAGAATTTCATGTTGATTTAAAAGAAAGAGGTGAAATGCTAACCTATGCTATAATTATACACATATCTATTGCTTAAAAGGGGGAAGTAAGATGGAAAAGAAAATTTACAATTTGGAAAATGGACCAAAAGCGGTGGGACCCTATTCAGTAGCAGCAAGCGCGGGGGAACTGTTGTTTGTGTCGGGACAAATACCCATGGTGCCTTCAACAGGTGAAATTAAAACGGGGGCAAGCGTAGCCGTTCAAGCCAGACAATGTTTGGAAAATCTAAAAACAGTCCTTGCAGGATGTGGGTCATCGCTCGAAAAGGTTATCAAATGCACAGTGTTCATAACAGATATGAGCAAATTCGGAGAATTAAACGAAGTGTATGCAGAATATTTCGTGTCAGAGCCACCTGCACGAGCGGTCGTTGAGGTTGCTGGATTACCGAAAAACGTTGATGTAGAAATTGAAGCCATAGCGCTGAGGTGAAAATCATTTATGTTATTGAAAAAAATCATTGAAAGTATTGATTTGGAGTTGATTACAGGAGATGTTGAGGGAAAGGAGATCAAAAAGGGTTATACCTCTGATCTATTGAGTGAAGTGATGGCCAGTGGCCATTCAGATATTTGGATTACCGTCCAATCCCATTCCAACATCGTTGCAGTAGCAACTATCATTGGTGTGAAGGCCATTGTGCTTGTGAACGGTCGTGAATATACTCAGGATACCATGGATAAAGCAAAAGAGGAGGGCATTTGTTTGTTGAAAAGCAAACAAGATGCTTTTATTATTACCGGAAAGATCTATGCAATGTTACAGGGCTGATTTTCACATTCACTCATGCCTCTCGCCCTGTGCGGATATTACCATGACACCCAATCAGGTTGTAAAAAAACTGGTTGAGAAACACATTGATTGGGCAGCACTAACGGATCATAATACAACCAGAAATTTGAAGTCCTTTGAAAGTGTTTTCAAGGCAGCAGGTGTGACATTTTTACCCGGGATAGAAATACAAACGGTTGAAGATATACATGTGCTGGGTTATTTCCCGGATGTTGAAGCAGCACAAAGGGCAGGAAAAGAAGTAGAAGAGGCCTTGCCTGCAATTCAAATTGACCCGGAGAAAAACGGGTATCAACTGACAGTTAATGAAAAAGATGAGTTTCAGGACATGGTTTTAAAACCCTTTGGCTTCCCAACCACATTAACCTTGGATCAAACAGTGACGTTAATCAGAAAGTTTAAGGGAATTCCGGTATACGCACATGTGGAAAGAGCAATGGGTGTAATTGTGCAATTGGGATTAATTCCGCAGAAACCTCATGACATGGCCTGTGAATTATACATGCCTTCAAAGTACCAGGAATATGCATCTCAGTTGTCTTCAAGAACTGTTTTTTCTTCTTCCGATTCCCATAATCTTGACAGTTTTTCTGAGGCAAAAATGATGGTTAAATGTAAAAGCAGATCATTTGATGAATTGGAGAAGGCGATCAAAAAGATTGATGGAAGGGAAGTGATGCTTTGTCGTTAAGAACCTTATCGGATCATGTTGCAGATATTTGTCAAAACTCCATTAAAGCGGGGGCATCACATGTGATCTTAAATATCGATGAAACCCAAGACGTGTTTTCTTTTAAAGTGGAAGATAATGCAGGCGGAATGCCTAAAGAGGTCTTAAAAAGAATTTACGATCCTTTTTACACCACGCGGGATAAAAAGATACGTAAAGTCGGGCTTGGCATTCCCTTTTTAAAGACAGCTGCAGAGATAACAGGAGGCCATTTGGATATCGTTAGTGAAGAGGGTAAGGGAACAACCTTGTCTGTTTTTCTTAATAAATCACACATAGACTGTCAACCGGTGGGTGATCTGGCCGGTACTTTTTTTACTTTGATTACCACAGATAAATCCATTCGTTGGGAGATTCAAAGGATATATAATGGAGAAGACTATGAGATTGATACAAATAAACTTTTCGAGAATCAAACAGATCAAAAACTTTGGGAAAACCCATCGTTTTTGAAAATTATCAGGGAAAGTCTTTATGAAATGGAAAAAGCCATTAAGGATTAGACCCACTGGAGAGAGAAAAATGAAAATGAGTGATCAAGATGATTGAGTTGACGAAACTGAACGGTGATAAATTTTTTTTGAACGCAGAGATCATAGAAACAGTTGAATGTGTTCCCGATACGATGATCGTAGTTTTTACCGGGAAGCGGTATATTGTGCGAGAAAAGTCGGATGAGGTCATTCAAAAGATTATCGAATACAAGCAGAAGGCATACAGTATTACTGCATCTATGGGAAAATACGTAGAAATGGTAGAGGAAAGAAAGCGTGAACATTAATTTAGATAAACGATTAGAGAACTTATAGGGGTGGTTTTTTGGATATTTCGACCCTGTTGGGTATAGTATTGGGGATTATATGTGTGGGATTAGGATTGGCTTCTGGTGGGGATGTGGCAGTTTATCTAGGTCAAGATTCGATAATATCTTTGGTTATCGTTCTCGGGGGAGCAATTGCTGCCGTTTTCGTAGCGAATCCCAAAAGCAAATCCTTTGCCATGATGAAAATCATGATGAGCACCCTTAAGCAGACAGATTTAAACTATGTGGAAACCATCAGCACCCTTGTTTCATTTTCGGAAAAGGCGAGAAGAGAGGGTCTTTTGTCCTTGGAAGAAGATGCCCAAAATTTAGACGATCCATTTACGAAACAGGGTATTCAACTGATAGTAGACGGAACCGATCCTGACCTGCTTCGTGACATGCTTGAAATTGAAATCGATTTGGTGGAAAAAGATAAAAGTATTGAAGCAGGTGTTTTGGTGTCTGCCGGTTCATATGCTCCGGCGTTTGGTATGATCGGAACGTTATTGGGACTAGTTGCCATGTTGGGAGCTTTGAACAATCCTGATGCTTTGGGGCCTTCTATGGCTAAAGCCCTGATTACAACCTTGTACGGTTCAATATTCGCCAACGCGTTCTTTTTGCCAATGGGTGAAAAGTTAAAGCAGAGGAAGGATATTTTTATCATGCACAAGCAAATGATCCTTGAGGGGATCTTATCCATCCAATCCGGAGACAACCCCAGATTGTTGGAAGAAAAATTGAAGACATTCCTCCCGGAAGAAGACAGATTGGCATATGAAAAGACAACCGGAACACCTGAGGAGTGATCTAAATGGCTGCCAGACAGAAAAAGCAAGAAGAACAACCACCGGGTTCTCCGGCGTGGATGACCACTTACGGGGATATGGTAACTTTACTTCTGACTTTCTTTATCGCGTTACTGGCTTTTTCAAGTATTAGTGAAGGAAAGTTTCAGGAAGTGGCAAGCGGTATTACCCGAGTCTTTTCAGGTAGTCCCCCCAGCGTTTTAAAAGGTGGTAAAACGACCGTTTCAGAGCCCATAGTTACAACCAATCCTGGTATTAAGGAAGATCTGTTAAAAATTGTTCAGGATGAAGGCGTTCAGGGAAAGATAACGGTTGAAAACACCGATCAGGGAACGATCATCACCTTGGGAAATTTGATTTATTTTGAACCATTCAGTGCCATTCTAACCAAACAAGCCAAGGAGTTACTCGAAAAAATAGGAGCTGTCATTGTCGAACACACCACTAACGTCATAGAAGTATACGGATATACTGATGATAGAGAGCTCCCCGAGAATTCCATTTACCCGTCAAAGTTGCACTTAAGTTCAGCCAGGGCATCCAGTGTTGCGGAATTTTTCATTAAGGACTTGAAGAACAAACGTATGGCCGAACGGGTAGTGGACATTAGAAATGGTCGTTTTGATATCGAACGTTATTATGATGCGGCAAGATTTGTACCGGTTGGTAAAGGTGATAACGAAATAATCGGTGAGATTAACAAGTTAGATTTAAAATACAAGGCCGAGATTGAGCTGCTTGATTTCAGAGTGAAAGATGCAGAAATTAACGAACAGGAAAGAGAGCAAGCTTTAAAGGAACTTCAAGAAGAATACAGACAAGAACTAAATGATTTGAGAATGAGTTATCAAATGATTCGGATAATGATCAAGCGGGAAAATGTGAGGTGACAGGTTATGGCTGATGAGAATGTAAACGAAGCCCAAGAAAAAAAGAGTGGTGGCGGTTTTAATATAATGGGATTACTCATATCTGTGATTATTGCAGCGGTAGTAGCCGGAGGTGTGTCTTTCCTATTGATAAGGGTATTGGGAACCAACAACCCGCCAGATTCTGGCCAGGGAACAACACCTGTCAATCCCGTTGAGATCAGAGTCAGATTTATTGTGGAAGGCTCCAACAAAGCGTTTATGTTAAAGGGTGGTAGTGACGTTGTGATTTTGGATATGCTAAGTTATACCGTTGGAAGTGATAGCTGTCGTGAAGAGATTGCCAACAGAAAAGATCAGATCACATCAGCCCTGCAAGATTTGTTTATACAAAAAGAGCCCCCCGAATTATCTACACCCGCTGGGTTGGAATTACTTAATCGGCAAATCAGGGACATGGTGAACAGGATTACGGGTTATGTGGGAGACAAGTCTAAATTTGGCGTTATTGAGGTGTATTATCATATTACTGCGATCACATCGGTGCAGTGATTTAGAAAGAAGTTGAACAAATCAAGAAATTAGAAGAAGAAGGAGGTGGTGAGAATGGCTGATTCCCTAAGTCAGGAAGAGATTGATAGTCTACTTGGTGCGTTGGATACCGGTGAAGTAGATGTTGAAGAGATGAAAAAAGAGGAATCGGAGCAAAAGATCAAGCTGTATGATTTTGAGCGTCCCATGAAGTTTTCAAAGGACCAGATTAGAACCTTTCAGATGCTGAATGAAAACTTTGCCCGTTCTCTGTCCACCTATTTATCAGGAAGACTTAGGTATTATGTGGACGTCAACTTAGGACCTATCGATCAGATCACATACAGTGAATTTTTGAAGTCTTTGTCAAATCCCACTTTTATGACGATTTTTACCGGGAATTCCCTTAGTGGTAGTGCCATTCTCGAAGTCAATCTCGGAGTCATTTTCGGGATGATAGACAGGATTTTGGGTGGGATTGGAGAAACTGTATCAAAACCCAGAACGCTTACGGAAATAGAGTTAAATATTGTTAGACGGGAATCCATGAGGTTTTTAACCCTCTTGCGAGATGCCTGGGTGAACGTTATGGAATTCGTTCCCGAAATAGAAAATATCGAGTCAAACCCGCAATTTGTACAAATAGCTCCTCAGAATGAGATGACGCTTCTGGTGACGCTTGAGATCGTTATTGGAAACGTGGAAGGTTTTCTAAACGTCTGTTTCCCGTCTTCTGTTATTGAACCGTTCAGTGAAAACTTGACCAATCAAATGTGGTTTGCAAGTTCCATGCAAAAAAAACAGTCGGAATTACGGCCTGTTATAAAACGAAATCTTGATAAGACGCCTATAGAATTAGCTGTTGAGTTAGGGAAAACGCATTTGTCATTGTCTGATCTTTTATATTTAGAGGTTGGAGATGTCATTCGATT
>CAZVPY010000078.1:0-7030 GCA_964629135.1 uncultured Thermotogaceae bacterium
ACTCAGATATTGGAGGTTATACAACTTTCGATAATCAGTTGGGGAAAATCATTCGCTCAAAAGAACTTCTCATGAGATGGGTTGAATTGGCAGCCTTCACTCCCATTATGCGCTCGCATGAAGGTAACCGTCCGGATCTCAATTGCCAATTCGATTGTGATGATGAAGCCTTGGAGCATCTGAAAAAGATGGTGAATATCCATGTTAATCTTAAACCTTATTTACAAATCTTAAATGAGGAAAACGCAACAACCGGTGTTCCGTTTATGAGAAGTCTTTACACACATTATCCCTGTGAAGAGACAAAGCATATACAGGATGCATTCTTACTGGGACCTGATCTTCTGGTGAGTCCGGTTCTTAAACCGGATGAAAAAGTGCATGAAGTCTTTCTGCCGAAAGATGAATGGATCTATCTTTGGGATGAAACCCTTTTTAAAGGTGGGAAACATCTCATAGCTTCTCCCATGGGTACTCCGCCTGTTTTTATTCGTAAAGGATCACTTAACAAAAGTTTGCTGTTAAAAATAAAGGAGGAAAAAGAATGAAAAAAATTGTTGTTGGTGCAGATAAATCCGGTTTTCCATTAAAAGAAGCCCTAAAAGAACATTTAATCGAAAATGGATATGAAGTGGAAGATCTGGGAATGCAAACGCTTGAAGATTTTCAGGCTTATTATGAAGTAGCCCCAAAAGTAGCAAAAAAGGTTCAATCCGGAGAATATGAGAAAGGTTTACTCTGCTGCGGTACTGGCATGGGAATGTCTATTGTTGCCAATAAATTTAAAGGAGTATATGCAGCTGTAGTTGAAGGATCTTATGCGGCAAAGATGTGCAAAGTGATTAACAACGCAAATATTCTAACCATGGGCGGGTGGAAACTGGCACCTCAGGAAGCTATTGACATGTTGGATAGATGGCTTAACACAGATTTTCTTGAGGGATTTGAATTTAAAAAAGATTTCCTCACAAATGCCTATAAACAAGTTCAAGCTATAGAGGATGAGAATTTTAAATAATTCCAATCATCTCACCTAAAAAACATAAAATTATGTTCATATGAACACTGTAAGGACCGTTTTCAACGGTCCTTTTTGCATTTTTAAACTAAATATGATAGAATAATATAAATATTCGCGAATGATTCGCAGAGTAGGAGTGAAATGCAATTTACAAAAAACCGTCAAATGGTTTATGATGTTTTAAAAAAGGCCGATAAACCCTTGACAACGGGACAAATAAAAAAAAGATTATGTGAGACAATGGACCAGTCAACAGTGTATCGTGCACTGGATTTTCTGGAAGAAAAGCATTACATCGAATCTGCTTCCTTTGGTAAAACAGTCAGATTCTTTTTTTGTAAAAAGAAATTTAGGCATTTTCTTTACTGTGAACGTTGCTCGGATATTCAGGTATTTGACAAATGCGCAGCTAAAGCCTTGGAAGAGGTTGTTATGAAAGAACATCATTTTCAAATCAATTCACATATTTTCTATTTCACAGGTTTATGTGAAAAATGTAAAGGGGACGAAGAAAAATGAAAAAATCGGTTCTATCTGTATTCCTTTTATTGTGCGTATTAACACTTTTTTCGGCCATAAATGTAGCGGTTTCCGTTGTACCTCAAAAAACTTTTGTTGAAGCCGTTGGAAAGGATTTGGTGAATGTAACAGTCATCATCCCACCGGGATATAGTCCTTCCAACTATGCACCGACAGCAAGACAAATCGTCAATTTTACAAAATCCGCAGTTTATTTTACAATCGGAGTACCTGCAGAACAGTCAAATATCTTGCCAAAGATTGCAAAAAACGCTCCGGATGTAGAGATTGTACATCTGGAAAAAGAAGTAGATTCAGTTTATGATCCAAGATTTTTCGAGGGTGGAACACGAGACCCTCACATTTGGCTTTCTCCGAAACGGGTTATCGTGATGATTGAATCCATAAAAGATCATTTATGTTCAATTGATACTCAACACTGTAAGGAGTATACACAAAACGCAAATGAATATATCAATGCATTAAAACAACTTGATGAAGAATTGAAGAAAAAGCTTTCTCAAGTTAAAAACAGCGGTTTTTTTTGCTATCATCCCTCTTTTGGTTATTTCGCAGATGATTATTCATTAACCATGTATGCTTTGGAAGAAAACGGTAAAGAAGCAACACCCAAAAAAATTGCTGAGATGGTTGAATTGGCAAAAAAGAATGGCTATAAGGTCATTTTTTATCAGGCTGAAATCGACAGTTCCCAAACAGAGTCCTTCGCTCATGAAATCGGAGGAAAGGCTTTGCAATTAGATCCTCTATCACCTGATTATGTGAACAATTTACGCGAAATGGGTCAAATCTTTCTTGAAGTTTTGGGAGAATAGGATGTGTAGTAAATATGCCGTCTCATTAACAGACGTTAATGTATCATATGGCGATTTTCAGGTACTTTCGGATATAACGGTAAATTTCCCTGCATCTGAAATGACGGCCATTATTGGACCAAATGGTGGAGGAAAGACAACTCTTTTGAAGGTTATTACGGGTTTGATCAAAGCAGATTCAGGTTCAGTTCAAATCTTTGATAAAGACTTGAATACAGCGCGAGAAAAGGGATGGTTGGGATATGTCCCTCAAGCGGCACAGTTTGATCGAAAATTTCCTATAAGAGTTGAAGAAGTCATCTTATCCGGTACCTTAAAGAATCATCTACTCCCTTTCAAACGATATTCCCAGGAAGATATCAATAATACACATGATATTTTGAATGAACTGGGTTTGTTGGATTTAAGAAAGAGACAAATCGGTCAATTATCAGGGGGCCAATTACAAAAGGTATTGATTGGAAGGGCGTTGGTGAAAGACCCCAAAATTCTTCTGCTGGATGAGCCCACAGCAAGCATCGATACACAGACAAAAAATCAAATTTATCAATTGCTTCATGATTTAATCCCGCAAATAACCATTTTGATTGTAACTCACGACATGGGAGCTATTTCATCTTATTTTGATACCGTTGCCTGTTTAAATAAAAAAATACACTACCACGGCTCAGATCATTTAACGCAGAAGGCCATTGATGATACCTTTGGTTGCCCGGTGGATCTAATAGCACACGGTGTTCCTCATAGAGTGTTTCAGGAAGATAAGGAGATTTATCATGATTGAAGCCATTTTGAATTACCAATTTATGCAGAACGCCTTACTTACTGCTATCATGGCAAGTGTAGTATGTGGCATCATTGGGACAATCGTCGTAGAAAAAAAACTCGTTATGATGAGTGGGGGCATAGCCCATACCGCTTTTGGTGGAATCGGTTTGGGTTATTGGCTGGGATTTGAACCTATACTGGGGGCTCTTATCTTTTCTGCTGGATCTTCTCTGTTAATTACTTCTATCAAAAGAAGAACCAATACCAATACGGATACAATGATCGGTATTTTATGGTCAACTGGGATGGCTTTGGGTATCTTATTTATCTACCTTTCTCCTGGTTATCCACCGGACATGGCATCGTATTTGTTTGGTGATATACTTACTGTAACCCGTTTTGATTTGTATGTTATTCTTAGTTTGGTGCTTTTTACAGTCTTTGTGATTGTCGCATTTTTCAGTAGGTGGTTGTCCTATCTGTTTGACGATGAGTTTTCCTATGTAATAGGCATGAATACGCTTTTTATGGATTATTTCTTGTTTTTACTCATCGCCTTAAGCATTGTCGTTTTAATTCGAGTAGTGGGCATTATTCTTGTTATTGCGTTATTGACCACTCCAACTGCCATCGCCAAAAGATTTACTTTTAATCTGAAAAGACTGATGATTTTATCCAGTTTGATCGGAATGGTGATTAGCCTCACCGGTCTATGGCTTTCGTTCTATTTAAACATACCTTCTGGTGCCATGATTATTCTTCTATTGGCCACATCATTTTTTCTCTCAACTGTTATTAAGAAGAAAAAGAAACCTTTCTTGAACAAAATATCCTAAGATTACGTATATGCTATAATAAAGCCAATATTGCTTAAGGAGGTTAAGCATGAACAAATTCAACAGTATTTCGGTGGTTCCTCATATACCAGACAGAATCAAAGGGCTCCGAGAAATAGCTTATAGCTTTTGGAACGCCTGGAATCCGGAAGTTCGTTCTTTATTTGAAGATATGAACCCCTATCTTTGGGGAATTGTGCAAAGGAACCCCGTCAGATTCCTTAAACATATCAGCCAAAAAAGGTTGGATAAAGCAGCTAACTCTGAAGAATATCTGGACAAATATGATCAAGTCTATAAAAAATTTAATCAGTATATTTCGGATAAAAAGACCTATTTTTACTCAAATGAAACGCTTGACGAAAAAGAAAAGGAAAATTTCTTAATTGCTTATTTTTCCGCTGAATTCGGATTACATGAATCTTTGCCAATCTATTCCGGAGGGTTGGGAATTCTTGCGGGTGATCACGTAAAATCCGCCAGTGATTTGGGCATCCCTTTATTGGGAGTAGGTTTACTTTACAGAAACGGTTATTTTCAACAAAAGATCAACAATCAGGGATGGCAAGAATCGGATTATCCTGAATATGATTTTGCAGATTTCTCCGTTGTTCCAATAAAAAATGACCAAAATGAAGAAATAAAAATAACCGTACCCCTTCCTGATGGAAACCTTGTTGCCAAGGTTTGGAAAGTCCAGATCATGCGTTCAACCATTTTGTTATTGGATACGGATATTAAAGAAAATCCACCTAAATTCAGAGAGATTACCTCGCAACTGTACGGCGGGGGTCAGGAAATGAGAATTAAGCAGGAGATCTTGTTGGGAATTGGGGGAGTTCGTGCAGTTAGAATGGCAGGTTATAAGCCAAGTGTATGGCATATGAATGAAGGACATTCTGTTTTCATGGCATTGGAAAGAATACGTGAATTAGTAGAAGGTAAATCATTGACGTTCTTTGAAGCGTTGGAAGCTATTCGTGCCAAAACGGTTTTCACAACCCATACACCCGTTCCGGCTGGTAACGATGCATTTCCATTACATTTGATGGAAAAATATTTCGCCCACTTTTGGAGTCGCTTATCCATTTCCCGTAAAGAATTTCTTGATTTGGGAATAGAAAAAGAAGGGGACCATAATTTGTTCAATTTGACAGTTTTCGCCTTAAATATGACAGCCTGGCGAAATGGGGTCAGTAAATTACACGGTGAAGTTTCAAGGGCCATGTGGAAAAATGCCTGGTACGATATTCCTGTCCAAGAGATCCCTATTGATCATGTGACCAACGGTGTTCACTTGGAGACTTGGTTGAATAACGATATGAGGTCCATGTATGACGAGTATCTTCAAGATTGGAAATTCAATATTCCCAACAAAGATTTCTGGAAAAAGTTGGAAGATATTCCTGATAAAGTGTTATGGAATGTGACGAACAAAATGAAGAAATCTATGGTTGAGTTTATCCATCAACGAATTAAACTACAAAGAGAAAGAAACGGTGAAACCATAGAGCAACTTCGCGAAATAGAAAGCATCTTAGATCCTGACACATTAACCATTGGGTTCGCCAGGAGATTCGCCACTTATAAACGAGCGACTCTTTTATTAAGAAATATCGATAGGTTGAAGAACATCATTACTAATTCAGAACGACCCGTTCAGTTTGTCTTTGCAGGAAAGGCACATCCTGCAGATAAGCCCGGTCAAGAACTGATTAAGAGAATTTATGAGATTACACGTGAAGATCCATTTAAAAATAAGATCGTATTCTTGGAAAATTATGATATGGAAGTTGCCCGTTATCTTGTTTCGGGAGTTGACATCTGGTTAAACACCCCCAGAAGACCTCATGAAGCCAGCGGAACAAGCGGACAGAAAGTACCCGTCAACGGAGGTGTCAACTTCAGTGTCCTTGATGGTTGGTGGGTAGAAGGATATAACGGTGATAATGGATGGGTTATAGGAGATGGGCGAGAATATGAAAATACCAATATTCAAGATACCGTTGATGCCGTAAGCTTTTATGACACTTTGGAAAAAGAAATTGTGCCCCTATATTATGAAAGAAATGAGGAAGGACTGCCAAAGGGCTTTATAAAAATGATGAGACACTCAATGGAAACTTGTATCCCTGAATTTAACACGCATCGTATGCTCATTGATTATTTGAATAAACTATATATTCCAGCTTATCAATACGGACAGCGTTTAAAATGGGATGAGTATAAAAATGCTATAGAATTGTCCTCCTGGAAAAGAAAAATAAAAGCAGAGTGGGAAGCTGTGAGAATAAATACTGAGACTCAATACAATCAAGGAGACGAAATACCTGTAGACATGGAAATTGATTTTACAGCCACCTTATTTGCAGGTGATATTGATCCTGAATATCTATTAGTTGAGCTTTATTTTGCCAGGTACAATATACATAACGAGATGGAAGGATACGATATCTTTCCAATGGAATTAGAAAAGCAAACCCTTCACAACACTTATATCTATCGCGGAAAGGCCAAGTTGCCGGAAAGAGGTCGTTATGATTACAGTATTAGGGTCATCCCTCACAACGAATTGTTAGCACATAAACACGATACTGCGTTAATCAGATGGTTGGATAATTAACAAGGAGTGAATAGATTGAGTGAACAACTATTACCAATAATTTTTAAAGATGACCATTTACAGATCTTAGATCAAAGGCAACTTCCAAATGAGATCTTATATAATAAGCGAAAAACAATCGAGGAAGTCTTCCATGCCATTAAAGATATGGAGTTAAGAGGTGCCCCATTAATTGGTATAACTGCAGCCTACGGGATGTATTTGTCGGTTCTTGACTTTCAAGGGACTTCAAAAGCGTTATTGAATCACTTAAGGCACAATGGCGACTACCTTGTAAAGGCCAGACCAACAGCGGTAAATTTAGATTGGGCTATCAAGAGAATGATAAAAATTGCTACAAGAAATGAGGAAAGAGAACCGGAGGAGATAAAAAAAGAATTACTGTCAGAAGCTATGCTGATCAACAAAGAAGATGTTGAAATATGTA
>CAZVPY010000079.1:0-7022 GCA_964629135.1 uncultured Thermotogaceae bacterium
TTTGCAGATATCATTGACGCCAATACCATTCATTTGTATTATTTGGAAGATGGAGCGTTAAAAACCATGCACCAGGTTTTAACAAGAGTTAAATAAAGCAATTTTACTACTATAATGCAATATTAATAAAGACTATCGCGATTAAAGAACTAGTCTTTTGATTAAGGGCCAGTTCTTTTCATTTTAAATGTTTATGGCTTATCTTCATGTTAAAATCAAAAGGTGTTTAGTTATCTTAATAACTATGAGGTGGTTTATTTGTTTGATGTTAATTCTTTACCGTTGTTTGTTATGGCAGCAGTCGTTGTTGGATATGTGTTATTTCAATCGTTTTTTTTCCTGTTCAAAGCGCTTAAACGCGCGAAGGAATTGGGCATGGATATGGGGAAAATCAAACGGACGATGAACGCTACTGCTATTTTTACAATTGCGCCGGCTGTTTCCATTATTTTAGGAATGATCACGCTTTCAAAATTTCTGGGCCTCCCACTACCATGGTTAAGGCTTTCCGTTTTAGGGGCTTTGACTTATGAATTACCTGCAGCATCAACGGCTGCTTCTGCAATGAATATTTCTCTTTCTGAGACGGTTACATCTCCCCAAGTCTATTCGGTTATCGTTTGGGTAATGACGGTTGGTATTTTGTCAGGAATCATCATTATTACATTGTTTTTAAAAAAAATGCAGTCGGGAATGATGAATATAAGAAAAAAGGACGAAAAATGGGGAAAGATTTTTATGGACTCACTTTTTCTTGGTATGATTTCTGCTTTTTTGGGCATGATTTTTGCAGATATACGGCAAGGATTACAAGGGTGGATTCCGGTTGTAATTATGATTTTAAGTGCACTGATTATGTTGATTTGTGGTTATTTTGTGAAAAAGAAAAAGATCACTTGGCTTGAAAACTACGCATTGCCAATCAGTATGCTAAGCGCCATGGCATTATCTATACCCGTGACAGCAATTATGGGAGGGGGATTATAATGGTTGTTTCATATGAAGATAAGGTTCACAAATGGGGTAGGATATCCACCTCTTTGGCAATTGCCTTGTTTTTGTCATTTCCGTTGTTTGTTAGTATTTATTATAATGCATGGCCGGGATGGGGGCCTTTCTTAAGTGGTTTATTGGGGATAGCGCCAATATTTTGGGTAGTAGGTGCTATTGAGGCTTTTACATTTGGGCCCATGTTGGGAAGTGGAGGGAGTTACCTTGGCTTTGTAACGGGTAATCTGACGAATTTAAAGGTTCCTGCCGCTTTAAATGCCCTTCAATCAATGGATGTGGAAGCCAATACTGAGGAAGGTGATGTAGTTTGTACGATAGCTATTGCAGTTTCATCTATCGTAACCACAATCGTTTTAATAGTGGGTATGTTATTACTTGCACCACTGCAACCCATTCTACAATCACCTACATTGGCCCCGGCTTTTGACAATATACTACCCGCTCTTTTTGGAGGGTTGGCTGTTGTGTTTGTTTCAAAAAACTGGAAAATAGCTGTCGCTCCTTTGTTGTTAATGTTGATTCTGTTTATTGCTATGCCTTCTTTGGCGTCTTCAGTAAGTGTTTTAGTGCCTGTTGGTGCAGTTTTCACAATTCTTGTATCCCGTGTTTTGTATAAGAAGGGGATGTTATGATGGTGATGCAATGGTTGGTCTGCTGATATTATTTATAGTTTTAGGTTTTCTTTGTTTTTTCTTTCTTAGAGGCTTCTTTTTTAAAAAAGAAAAGACTGGTAAAGTTGAGCCAACGTCAACGAATGTGGATTTTGACGGTGCTGTGAAAAAATTTCAGCAATTGATTAGGATTCCCACAATTTCTCGTTCCAAAAGTTCTGATGAAGATGAAGATGTTTTCAAAGGATTTTCCAAAATATTGCCTTCTCTTTTCCCTTTGGTCTACGAAAAATGTGATTATTCAAGGATTGGAAGGAGAGGCTTGCTTTTTCACTGGAAGGGAAATGATTCTTCAAAGGTTTCAGTGTTTATGGCTCATTACGATGTAGTTCCTGTCGATCTTTCACAATGGAGTAAGCCTGCATTCGATGCTTTGATAGAAGATGATTTGTTGTGGGGGAGGGGAACTTTGGACACAAAAGGAACATTTGCAGCTATTTTAGAAACTGCCAACCAACTGATTGGTAGGGGATTTATCCCTGAAAACGATTGTTATTTGGCTTTTTCGGGAGAGGAGGAAACTCACGGGCCCTCTGCAAAGGAAATCGTAAAACACCTTGAAGAAAAAGGCGTTTCTATAAACTTTGTATTGGATGAGGGGGGGGCAATCATTGAACCCTTAGAACCAATTACTCAACAACGTTTAGGTTTAATCGGAATTGGTGAAAAGGGACAAATGGATATCAACTTGTCTATAAAAGGAGATGGAGGGCATGCTTCTCATCCGCCTACTAAGTCTTTAACAGGGAAATTGGCAAAGGCAATTGTCAACATCGAAAAAAAACCGATGAAAATGCATTTGAACAAACCTTTTCTGGAGTTTTTGCAAAAGATTGGAAGAAATTCGGGATTGTTGATTAGAACTATTGTGGCTAATATCAAATGGTTAAAGCCTTTGATTGCTGTTATAACAAAAAAGTCCGGCGGTGAAATCAACGCCTTACTAAGGACGACCTTTGCGGTCACGAAACTAAAAGGATCGGATTCTTATAATGTGATGCCTTCAAAGGTATCAGCCGGTATGAATGTCCGGTATTTAAAAGAAAACACGCAAAAAGAGATCATTGACCATATCAAACGGGTGTCCGGAGAAAATGATCTTAAAGTAGAGGTTGTCTACGATACATGTCCATCAAATTACTCCAACACCAACTGTCACCAATATGAAATCCTAAAGGATTGTATTCAACAAACCTGGTCAGATGCCTTAATTGTCCCCTATTTAATGATTGCCTGTTCGGATGCACGACATTATTCAAATGTTTCTGATAAAGTGTATCGTTTCTCTGCTATGGAAATGATTAAGGAAGAACGTGCTCTAATTCATGGTAATGATGAGCGGATTCGCTTGAAAGAATGGCGAAAAACTTTGGATTTCTATTACCGACTAATGAGTAGGATGTAAGCAATTAATCTATGTGTTAAAATAACAGTGAAGGCAAAAAACGGACGGTGATAGGATGTTGAAAAACAAAAATACGATGCTATTCATAATAAGTTTGATAGTTAGTTCCTTTTTATGGGCCAATAACTATGCATTACCAACGTATACGACAAAAAGGATTACAGGAACTTTTGGGGAGTGCAGGATTAATGCTGAAACGTATGTAAAACGATTCAACATTGGATTAGCTTTGTCAACGAATAGTATAGAGAACACGAAAATTTACGCTATGAATGACGGTATCCTATGGAAATTAGTGATTAATGATCCCATCTATGGGAATATTATTTATCTTAAACATCCCGATGGGCTTGCAACGATGTATGGTCATTTAAATACTTTTTCACCAGAATATAATTCAATCTTACAATCAGTTATGGTGGAGTTTGGTGAAGAAAGTCATACGGTCATTGAATTTAGTTCTAACGAGTATACAGTACGTAAGGGAGATGTGATTGGTTATTCAGGTCAAACCGGTTCCGCTATAGCCCCATACTGTCATGTGGAATTTCTGGATGTTGCTCAGAATATTTACATTGATCCATTGGTTTATTTGAAAGAGCAACTGAATCGGCCGGACGCCTTCTTGGATTTCGCTAAAGTTAGAATAGATGGAAAAGAGCAGAATATCAGTAATGGTGGTACTTATTATTATACTAACGTCATTCCTCAGATAGAGATTAACGCCAGACTGATGGATAACAACAGACGTAGTAGATATGGTGTTCACAGGATCCAACTCTTTTTTAACGAAGAAGAGGTGTATCAGTTGTTGTTTGAAACCATCCCGGCTGATTTTCACGAGCAAGGTGAAAAAGTATTCGGAGAGGGGTCTACGAGTAGTTATTATTGGTATAAACTCTATTCCAATAATAGAGAAGGAGTTATTGTCTTGAACCGTTTGAATGAAGTTTCAATTTCTGGTACGATTAGGGCAAAAATTGTTATTGAAGATGACTGGGGTAATGCCAAGACTTGGGAATTTTATTTGAAAAAATAATCGAAAAACTTTTTTTTATATGAGATATTTAATTAGTATATATGCAGTAGCGATAATTCCTGAAATTAAAACAACAGGTAGTGAATAATTTAAGTAATTGGAAAAAGTGATGCGTCCCCTTTCAAGTTTATCGCTCATACCTGTTACCACAATATTTGCAGCTGCGCCAACTACAGTCATATTTCCTCCGAAGCATGTTCCTAATACAAGCGCCCACCAAATCAACGGTGTTATTTCTACTCCGATGGCGTGGGATTTGTCAATCAAAGAATGAACGATGGGAACCATGATCATTGCCATAGGTACAGCACTCATAATCCCTGTTAAAAGCAGTGGAATCCAGATTAAAAGTACAAGGAAGGCTATATTTACTGTAATTTCATTGATTCCGGGGATTTGAGTTATCAGCATCAGCCCGTTTCCAATCAGATCAATAACACCAATGCTTTGAAGGGCAAATACCAGTATAAACATTCCAATAAAAAAGAATATTGTTCCCCATTCCATCTTTTTGTAAATTTCTTCCATATCTTCGTCTGAAGCTTTGAGTACAATTAGCATCACGGCTCCTGCAATGAGAGCAACAATTGCTGGATCAACGCCATATTGAGGTGGTAATGTAAAACCTACAATTGCACCCGAAAAGACGATGAGTGATTTAGTAAGTAGTTTTTTATCTTTTATTTGGGTTTTAGGGTCGGTTTTTCTGAATTGTTCTAATAATTTTCTTTCATTATCGGTTAATTGAAAGACTTTCCATTCTTTTCTAACAGTATAAAAAAGAACAAAAGCCAGTGCCAATAATACTCCCGGAGCCACATTTATTAAAAAATCCATGAAAGATTTTCCTGCCGCAAAACCAATGATCATATTTGGTGGATCTCCAATGAGGGTAGCAGTTCCTCCCAGATTCGCTGACAAGATTAACATCATCAAAAAGGGAAATGGATTTTTGTCTATGGTTTCCATTATAGCTAAAATTACGGGGACGAAGACCATTACCGTACTAACATTGTTTAAAAATGCTGATGATATGGCAACAGTAATAGAAGTTACCAGATAAAGCAGTAGTAATTTGCCCCGGCTTGCTTTCACTACAATGATGGCTAAATACTGGAAAAATCCGGATTTTTCAATAAAAGGCATAATAATCATCATGCCAATTAATAAGGAAATTGTCTTAAAATCAACAAATTGGCTGAGATGCTCAAGATCAAAATCAGGTATCACTTTAAAGATACTGTTCAACGAGATCAAAATAGAACCCGCTGCAAAACCCGTGGCAGCTTTATTCATTTTACCAGTGATAAGGTTATAATAAACCCAAAAGAGAAAGAAAATCACAATTATTTTGTAAATAATTAACACGTTTTGTCCCTCCCTGAATAAACGAGTCAAACATTATTTTATCACTTTCTCTCTTGAAGAGCAACTTTTGATTCTTTTGAATGTTTTTGCATTAGGATTTCCTGCATTGCACTTTTTTTCACCTTTAATCAATGTTTTGAGAAATATTATAACTAACTTTAAATACTCATTGTATAATATTAGTAAAATATTACTTCTCAAGGGTCTGATTCTGTTAGAATTATTATGAAGATAATAAAAGCATACAGGAGGTGCTTGTTATGTCAATGCGAGAACAATATATTAATGCAAAGCTTTCTTGGATTGCAAAAAATACAAAGGCAAGTATTATCAGGGAATTATTGAAATCTACTTCGATACCCGGAATGATTTCGTTTGGTGGTGGGGTTCCCGATCCGGATACTTTTCCAAGACATGAGATGGCCCAAATTGCAAAGGAGGTCATTGAAAATGAACATAAAGTTTCCCTTCAATACGGTACAACAGAAGGGGATGAAATATTAAAGAATGAATATATCAAATTACTTGAAAAACATGATGGTATTACCGGCTTATCTTCTGAGAATGTGGTCATCACCACTGGTAGTCAACAGGCCTTGGATCTTATCGGTCGAACTTTCTTGGATAAAGATAGTATTTGTGCCATTTGTTCGCCGGTCTATCTTGGGGCTGCAAGTGCCTTTAAGGTAAGAGATCCGAAATTCATCACGGTTCCCATGGAAGAGGACGGACCCGATATGAATTTGTTGCAGAAAAAAATAGATGCATTGTCTGATGATGAACTACAACGGCTGAAATTTATCTATATCGTTAGTAATTTTGATAATCCGACAGGTATATCTCTTTCCTTGGAAAAGAGGAAACAACTTTTGGATTACGCTTACTCGAAAGACCTAATTATCATTGAAGATGATCCATACGGTGCTTTGAGATTTGAAGGAGAAAAGATACCGACAATCTACAAACTGGCTCAGGATGATGAAAAATATGAAGTTAATCCTGTTTTATTGTTGAATACTTTTAGTAAAGTATTATCTCCAGGTTTGAGAATGGGCTTTACGATTGGTGATCCGCTGATGGTAAGACGATTGGTTATGGGAAAACAAGCAGCAGATCTTTGTTCATCCAGCTTGACCCAAAGACTCACAGCCAGGTATTTAGAAAAAAATGATCCCATACTTGGAATGAAACCAACTCTTGAATTATATGCTTCGAAAAGAGATACAATGATGAAGGCTTTTGACGAAATACTCACTCAGATTGATGGTATAAACTGGACTTATCCCCATGGTGGCCTTTTTACCTGGGCGTGTTTGCCTAAGCAATACGATACAGGTGAAATGCTTGAAATCGCTAAAAAGAACAAGATAATTTATATCCCCGGAGAAGCGTTCTCCGTCAATGAAGAATCACGTGAAGAGGTTAAAAACTGTATGAGAATTTCTTTCTGCCTGCCTTCACATGATGAAATTATAGAAGGAACAAAACGATTGGTAAAGACCATAAATGAATATAGAGAAATGAAGGG
>CAZVPY010000080.1:0-6995 GCA_964629135.1 uncultured Thermotogaceae bacterium
CACGAAGAGGCTCCCGTTCAGAAACGAACTTTTATTCCAAACCTTCAATTAATCCACCAAATGTTGGATCGGGTAATTGAAGTTCAAAGTCTGGATCATATCCTACATCCGGGATAAAGCCCTTCAAATCAGCAAAGTTATTCGGTGCGTTAAAGAAATTATAGGGAACAAAGAATAGACCTTCCCTCAGTTCAACTTTTTCAGTTGGATCGGTTAAAAGATTCTTTATATCATCAAGCTGGTCCGAAATTGGTGGCAAGGGTATATCCAATAAATCCATTTCAATGACTTCTATTGCGAGCGTACAAAAATCAACAACGGCCTCTTTCCAATCAGAAATGGCGTTTGCACCACCGTTATCATCATTATAGAATGCCAGGAAACTATCCGGCATAACAGTTTTGAATTCTACATTGGTAATGGTTCCATTGGCATCTGTATCCAATGTGGAAGTGGCAAAATTAATGGGATTATCGGCTGTTTGCATCCCTTCGATGAAATCAGTCAATTCGGGATTTGGGTCTAAATCCCAAATAATAAGGGGCTCCAGTAAAGACAGTTCAAGGTTGACAAAAGTCAACAACAGTTTAGCGCCAGTGGCATCCAATGTGATAGAGTCGTCTTCGTTAAATGTGGGTTCGTAACCTTCGGGAACCTCTCCATTTTCAAGAAAGTAATCCATTGTTTCAGCATCAAACCAGGCATCTCCCCTGACTGTCTCATCGAAAAAGCCTCTTTGAGCATTTTCTGTTAAGAAAAGCTCACCTTGATTTTCAAATAAAACCCACCAGAGACGCTTTTCTCCATCTCCATAAGGATCGAATTTCAGATACAATGGAGAAGCTGAGTCAGTAAAACCATCCTCATTCCAGTCAAATGCATTGGGATAAACCGTCATGGAAGCATCTTCTGACATGTTATCTACAGCCATTTTCAAAGAGGATTTTGCATCTTCGATTTGCTCCACCATATCTGCTACACGTGTTTGAATCAATTCAAAATCGATGCTTCTGCTTGTGTTAATCAAATTTCTTGCCATCATTAAACGACTAACTAATGATTTCGCGGGTTGTTGGTGTAAGGATCTCAGTTGCTGCATCTCTTGAATGGTAAAAAAATCGGCGACAAAATCCATCATAGACCGTTGGGATTTCAGCAACTGAATGTAGCCTGCACCCATATTGGCCTTACCATTATCCGGGTCGGATCTTAAGACTTCTTTGAACAGACTTTCTGCGGCTTCGTTGTCTCCTTCACTCATGGCTGTTTCGGCTCGGTTGATTCTTTCTTTGATTTCCTCCGGAGTTAACGGCACAAAATTGGTACAGGAAATCAACAACATCAGCAACAACAAAACAACAAAAACGGGTACTGCGATTTTTCTCATAGAACAATCTACCTCCTAAAAATAGTTTACGGCTTTCTGAACACCCTTTTGGGGAATATTATTTCAAACGTTGTATATATGCGTAGATCCTTTCAATACTTTCCTCAACCGTATCCATTGACGAATTGACGGTGATTTCAGGGTTTTCCGGCCTTTCATAGGGTGCACTGATGCCCGTGAAGTCAGAGATTTTTCCCTCTCTTGCCATTTTATACAGTCCCTTTACATCTCGCTGTTCGCAGACTTCCAATGGGCAATCCACACAGACTTCGAGGAAGCGTTCTTTTCCCGATTTTTCTCGGATTCTATCTCTGTCTTCCCTGTAGGGAGAGATAAACGAGGCGAGGGTTATCAAACCGGCATCCAGAAAGAGGCAGGTCACTTCTCCAATTCTTCTGATGTTTTCTTCTCGATCTTCGGGTGAAAAGGATAAATCGCTGTTAAGCCCATGACGAATATTATCTCCATCCAGTAAATAAGTATGAAAACCCTTTTGATACAGGAGTTTTTCCAACTCAACCGCAATCGTGGATTTTCCCGAGCCTGACAAGCCTGTGAACCAGATGATCAGTCCCTTTTGCTTCATGAGCAACTCCCTGTCACTCAACGTGACTTTTGTGTCTTGCCAGACGATATGATTATCCATTGAGATCACAGGCCTTTTCCTTGACAAAGGTTAAAAATTCAGAGATTTCTTCCTCTGGAACAGACATACCCAAGGGAATATCCGGCTTGTTGGCCCCATGAAAGTCGGAGCCGGCTGTGGCTATAAGATTGTATTTGGATGCAAACGCTTTGTATTGAACAATCTGTTCCGGTGTATGCTGGGAGTAAAAGACCTCGATACCGTCTAAGCCATAGGAAACGAGTTCTTTGACAAGATTCTCCAAAGCTTCTCCCTCCAGTTTTGTCTGATAGGGGTGTGCCATAACGGCAATGCCTCCAGCTTTATGTATCAATTCAATGGCTTTGTCAGGATCAAAGCGTTTTTTGTTCATGTACAAAGGGGCTCCTTTTTTTAGATATTTATCAAAGGCCTCCTGATAAGTGGCCACATACCCCTTACGCAACATCAGATTGGCAAAATGCGGTCTGCCAACCAAATCACTTCCCGCTTCTTGGATTAACTCTTCCATTGTTATTTTAAATCCCAAATTTGCCATTTTTTCCAGCATCTTGGCATTTCTGTTTTTTCTAAAAGCCTGTAATTGGTTTAACGAGTCATTTAACTCAGTGTGCTGCGGGTCAAAACCATAACCGAGAATGTGGAGCGTTTTTGGAAACTCCCCACTAATCTCAACGCCTGTAATGAATGCGGTCCCTTTTGGGGTATATTTGACTGCTTTTACGCCATCAATCGTGTCATGATCGGTAATAGAATAATATTTTATCCCATTGTTTTTAATTTCGTCTACAAGTTGCCCAGGTGTAAACGTGCCATCTGAGGCAGTGGTGTGGGTATGAAAATCAATCAGCATGTTATCATCTCCTGGATTAGATTCTATCATAAAATCATAAGAAAAGGCATCGAATAAAATTTTCGATGCCTTTGAAGAGAGGCGTGTATCGTTTCAATTAAGGGGGATACTTTAATGAAGTAACCGGCATTATATTCCTTGATTCAGTTCATCAGGTCTAATTGCTATCTATTAATAAAAGACGCAAGAAAACGAAAAACAATTACTACCCACCAAATCAAAAAGGGACCTTCTACGAAAGCCCCTTAATGGTTCAACAATTCATGAATGCTGGAAAACGCCTTCCAGGTTGAAATGATCCACAATTAAATCAATCAACTGAGAAAGTAATGTAGACATAACAAGTTCTGGAATGGGAAGGTTGAACGGCCTCAAGAAAGCAGTAATTTCACTAATGACCGTTTGCTTCTTTTGATCTCCTGACAGGTTTGAGTTTTCAACCTGTGTTATAATAGATGAGAGCAAAACAACGATTTTCCAAATGGTGAAACCGGTTTTTTCAAGCTGCATTTTTCACCTCCTTACAGGTAATAAAACCCATCCCGGGGTGGCGGCCCCGGGTGGGATCCATTTTAATCAATCAAATCTATCAGTTCAGTTGAAGTGGTATCCACAACGTGTGCTTCGTCAAATAAGGGATAATCCACTACATTACCTTCAGCATAGGACGTCATGTAATTCTCAATTTCAGTTGATTGAGTATTGATATCCATCGGTGGTTCAGGGATTTTAACTGTCTTTCTACCCACACCATCTGATTTGGTAAAAACAAGATTCAACGTTCTGGCCATGATCTCACCTCCTTTCAAAGTCTTTTAAAAAAAACATTAGTTGATTGGTCCAAGTGACTGTGTCACGTTAATCTCTATTCCGTAAAGGGAATAGGAAGAGAATTCAGCGAACGCATATGCCATATCATAAGCTTCCTGCTGCGTTGTTGCCGCGTTAATGGGAACATACACTCTCTTCAAAACGGGTTTGTCTCCTACCACACCGGTATCCAGGATGATCTTTAGTCGCTTTGTTTCCAAATCCATTGTTGAAGTATCTCCGATTGCCATAATCTCACCTCCTTTCTGTGTTATTCACGATAAGTATCACGTCTTCCTAAAGTTCACATATCGTGGGTACGAATATATAGTATCACATAATAACGGATATGTCAAATATAATTTCACAAAACGTGATAAAATTTCTGTGAATATTATATCTTACATTTTTAAAATGCATTCCAAGCGGCTCACTACGTGATATAATTAAACAAAGGAGATGATGGTCATGGAAACCAATGATTTCTATAAAAATCTACTTGAAGAACTGCATGAAGGTGTTTATTTTGTCGACAACAACCGACAAATCACATATTGGAATCAATCCGCAGAAAGGATAACAGGATATTCATCGAAAGAAGTTGTTGGAACTCATTGTTATGATAACCTGCTGGTACATGTTGATGATAAAGGAAATAACTTGTGTACGGGTTTGTGTCCCCTTGCCAAGACGATTCAAACCCTTGAGAAATATGCGGGAAAAGTTTATTTACATCATAAAAAAGGCCATCGTGTGCCGGTAAATATCAAAACAATACCCATGCAAAATCCGGCCACAGGAGAAGTAGAAGGGGGCGTTGAGGTTTTTACCGATGAGAAATTTCCGGAAGACATCGAGAAAAAACTTATAGAATTGGAAAAACTGGCTTCAAATGACGAACTCTGCGGAATTGCCAACAGAAGGTTTATGAAAGAAAAAATACAAATGCTCATAGAACTGTATAAGAATTACAACATGAAATTTGGTTTAGTTTTCTTAGATATCGACCACTTTAAAAGTATTAATGACAATTATTCTCACGAAATAGGAGACAAAGTCCTTCAAATGGTCAGTAACACTATTTTAAACAACATCCGAGATAGAGACATGGTTGGCAGATGGGGTGGAGAAGAATTTGTTGCTGTCTTTACAGAAATAGAACCGGATATTTTTAAAAAAGTTGTCGAAAGAATAAGGCTTCTGATCGAAAAGAGTTTTCTCTCAGAAAGAGATTCAACACAATTGATTTCTGTCACGGCCTCCATGGGTGCCACTTTTGTAAAAGAGGACGACACGCTTAACTCCATTGTTGAAAGAGCGGATAAACTCATGTATGCAAGTAAAAATAATGGAAGAAACCAGATCACTCTTGATTTTTAAAAAGTTGTTTTCAAATAGAATGACCTTGTTTTTCCCATTTTAGATTGTACAATTTTCATAATTAGAATTCTTTATTCAAAAACTTCCAACAATTCGATTTTTGTGATTTGATTCTTGGCAAACCCCAATTGTGTAAGCATCGTTTCCAACTGTAAAATAAACGGTTCGTTTTTGCAAGCACTTATTTCAAAGGTTATGTTACTCTTTCCGGATGCAAAGGCATACTCCAATCTGATAACTTTTCTAATCATCGTTGAACTCCTTATCTGTTTCATGCTGTCAAAATGCCGCGGGTTATAATGTCCATTAATCATACACTGTTAAGCAATGAATTACAACCATTGGTTGTAAAATGTTTATGAACAATTCAACTGAAAGTGGTATAATGTGTTGGAAGAATGGGGTGAAAAACATGAATGATTCCAATGCAAAAAGCTGTGATTTAACAATTTTCATTGAAAGATCAAACAATTTCTCGTTTGCGGGAGGGCATACAATCCCTCCCCTACAAAAGCTTGTAAACACCTTAAAAAAAGATGTAGGGGAGCACCTGTGTGTGCTCCCGCAGAACAATAGTGGTAATGAAGTTTTGGGTAATCAATCGCAAAAACGGGTTTTTGAAGTGGCATCATGAATGAATTCGGGAAGAAATTGAGAAAGTTAAGAGAAAATCGCAAGGACAGCCAGGCAAAGGTTGCGAGCCTGTTGGGGGTTTCTCCCCAAATGGTTTCAAAGCTGGAGATGGGCAAATCCAAACCTTCCATGGATGTTTTAAAAATACTGTCAGTGTATTTCAAAGTCAGTGTGGAATATTTTCTCGGTTTGGATCAGCAACCAGCGATAGAAGATAAAAAAGAATACTGGCCTCTGCTAGGAGAGATTGCTGCCGGCCGACCGATCTTTGCTCAGGAGAATATTATCGATCATATTCCTCGTATCCCCGGTATTCCCGGTGATTTTTGTTTGAAAACAAAGGGGAAAAGCATGGAACCTATTATCATGGACAAATCTATTGTCATCGTTCAAAAGGAAAAGAATTTAAAAAGAGGAACCGTTGGGGTCTTCATCATTAGAAACAACGAGTGTGTGGTTAAACGCTTTTTTCCTGATGCTTTTGGTGTGGTTCTTCAAAGTGAAAATGCGAATTTTGAGCCCATTGTGATCAACAAAAAGATCTGGGAAGCGGATTGTTTGATCTTGGGAAGGGTCACAAAAGTAATCCTTGATGTGATATAAACACGCTTTTCCTTTATGGTATACTATTAACTGAGTATGTGAAAAATAACACAGGAGGTGCAACATGTATCTTGAAATTTATGATGTAATAGCACGCGAAGTATTGGATTCAAGGGGAAACCCGACCGTTGAAGTGGAAGTTTATCTTGAAGATGACACAATGGGAACCGCCATCGTTCCATCCGGAGCTTCCACAGGTCAGTTTGAAGCACTTGAAATGAGAGACAAAGACGACAGATATATGGGAAAAGGAGTTCAAAAAGCCGTTAAGAACGTGAACGACATTATCGCGCCAAAATTAATCGGTTTAAACGTCTTCGACCAGACATTTATTGACAAAGTCATGCTGGATTTGGATGGTACGGATAACAAAGACAAATTGGGTGCTAATGCCATTCTTGGTGTTTCCATGGCTGTATCCAGAGCAGCAGCATCTGCATTGGAGCTCCCTCTTTACAAGTACCTGGGTGGGGCAAATGCCAAGACGATTCCAGTTCCCATGATGAACATCATCAACGGTGGACAGCACGCTGACAACAGTTTGGATATTCAGGAATTCATGATCATGCCTGCCGGGTTCTGCTGCTTCAAAGAAGCCCTTAGAGCCGGTGCAGAGATATTCCACAATCTGAAATCCATCTTAAAGGCCGAAGGCCACATCACATCCGTTGGAGACGAAGGCGGATTCGCACCAAACTTGGGTT
>CAZVPY010000081.1:0-6920 GCA_964629135.1 uncultured Thermotogaceae bacterium
GCTATTTCCCCACGCTCTGTTTTCATTCTTTCGAGCTCAACGACTAATCTTTCGTTTTTTTCTTTTTGTTCTCTCAAAGCTTCCTCATAGCCAATCTCTTTGGAAATATGATTGAGAAGCATTAGGATTAAAAGATCATCAACGCCCTTTTTGTCAGTGCTTTCGATGACATGCGCAAACTTTTCGTAGTCTTCAGCGACAACATCTTTAATCCTTTGAACCTTTTCCTTGGATTCATCTGTGAGAAAAGAATAGTTTTTACGCCCGATTGTAATGCTAATTTTTCTTTTCAACTGATTTCATGCCCCCTCCCCACACATATTTTATCATATTTAATAAATAAAAACAAGCGTTTTAAAATTAAGGTCCTTTTGTGTAAATAGCAGGAGGGATGATTCTGTTTTTTGTGATTTTTTTTAGGAAAAAAACCGTCTTTTCTCACTAAAACGAAGGGAGATAACAACAACTCAACTGGAACAATTGGCATTAGAACATACAGGTTGCTGAACAAAACTTCAATCGATGTGTCCTTTTGTAGTATAATAAACTAACAGTTCAATAAAAACGGGGTGTTTCAATGGCTGAAAAAAAACAAATCAGCGGATTACGAAGAGCATCAGTGCTACTACTAACAATGGGTTCAGAAAGAGCGGCGAAAGTTCTTAAACACATGAGTGATGATGATATAGAAAGATTAACGTTAGAATTGGCTCAGTTAGATAAAATATCTGATGGCGAAAAAAAGCGTGTGTTGGAGGAATTTTCAAGTACGTTCCAAGCAAGAGAATTTATTCTTGCCGGAGGAATTGATTATGCAAAAGACATGCTTGAGCAAGCATTAGGACCCGAAAGAGCATTGGATATTCTTGAAAAACTCACCAGCAATCTACAAGTTAAACCCTTTGATTTTCTAAAAAAATCAGACCCCATGCAGTTGGTTAACGTCCTTCAAAATGAACACCCACAAACAATTTCTTTGATTCTATGTTACCTTGCGCCAAAACAGGCTTCTCAAGTTATCAGTGCCTTGCCTGATGATCTTAAACCTGAAGTAATCAAACGTATCGCTATACTGGATAAGGCGAATCCCGAGGTAGTCAGGGAGGTTGAAAAAGTGCTGGAAAGAAAGGTATCTACTTTTGTCACACAAGATTTTGCTCAAGTCGGTGGTTTGGATACGGTTGTTGAATTAGTAAATACAATGGACCGATCAACCGAAAAGGAAATATTGGATAAATTATCTGAAACCGATCCTGAACTGGCCGAAGAAATCAGAAGACACATGTTCGTCTTTGAAGACATTACAAAACTGGACGACAAATCAATCCAAATGGTTTTACGTGAAGTGGACACGAAAGAATTGGCAAAAGCACTGAAAGGGTCATCGGAGGATATTATGGACAAGATTGTCAACAACCTCTCCAAAAGAGCCGGTCAGCTATTAAAAGAAGAAATCGAATTCATGGGCCCTTTACGCGTTGTAGATGTTGAGGAATCTCAGCAGAAAATCGTTAACACCATCAGGCGTCTTGAAGAAAGCGGTGAAATTTTCATCGCAAGAGGCGGGGGAGAAGAGTTGATTGTATAACTTAATCAAACGGGCCTTGGTAACCATCGATGAAAATGAAAAAGTTAGGCTTTATAAAAAGGAAAAAAAAGCCGGGGACCTGGATGAACAGAAAACAAAGAAGAGACAGAATTCAGAGGAAGATACTTCTCTTCAGGAAGTTGATCAAATCGAGATGTCACCCGCTGTGTCTTTGGCCAAAGAAAAGGCAAGAGTGATTATTGAAGAAGCGGAAAAAGAAGCGGAACAAATCAAATCAAGCGCAAAACAAATAGAAGCTGAACATGAAAAAAAAGCCAATCAATTAATCTCAAAGGCTGAAAAAGAAATCAAATCCCAAGAAGAACGAATACAAAAAGAATGGGAAAACCGTTATAAAACATCCATTAACGCTCTTAATAAGGCTAAGATTCAATTTGAAAAATCAAAAGAAGAATATATTGAAATTACATCCGAAAAGTTACGCCTTCTCCTTAAGACATTAATCCAAAGAGTTCTCTTTCTATCATTAGAAGAGAATCGCGATCAAGTCATGGCAAAGAAAATTACCGAAATGATTAACCGGGTGATGAGTTTAAAGGAAATTGTGTTTAAATTTAATCCCTCAGATATTAAAGTCATTCCCGATGAAATAAAAGAGACGATGGAAGAGACATTATCCTCCTTTGAAATCAGGCAAGATTCTTCAATTTCTAAGGGCGGAGTTATTGTAGAGACTAATTACGGAACATTGGACGGAACAATTGAAAATCAACTTGAAATAATTGATGATATGATCGAACAAGTGTTTGGTGAAGAGGAATGAACAATAAATCCATTCAAAAATTAGATTATTTGCATGATCTTTTTTCTGAACATGATTTTTTGCACCTTAATGGAAGTGTGAAAAAAATCATCGGTTTGACAATCGAATCCGCAGGACCTGAAGTCTTTTTGGGTGAATGCTGCAAGATTAATACGATAGACGGAAAAACAGTTTTAAGTGAAGTCGTGGGGTTTAAAGACAATCACATCATCCTGATGCCATTGGATGATTATTCTGGCATTTCATTGGGCTGTGAAGTACATGGTACAAAACGAACACTAAGTATTGGCATTGACGAAGATATCTTGGGTAGAGTGCTTGATGGTTTGGGCAGACCTATCGATGGAAAAAGTATTTTTGTGAAAAATCACACCTCTCTTAACAACAAACCTCCAAATCCTATGGTGAGAAATCGGATTAAAGAGGTTTTACCAGTTGGCATTAGAGCTATTGATGGCTTTACAACCCTTGGAAAAGGACAAAGAATTGGTATTTTTGCAGGAAGTGGTGTAGGTAAATCAACCCTTTTAGGCATGATCGCCAGAAATACCAAAGCAGATATCAACGTCATTGGTTTGATCGGTGAAAGGGGTCGAGAAGTTCGAGAATTTATCGAAAGAGACTTGGGTGAAGAAGGACTTAAAAGAAGCGTTGTGTTGGTTTCAACTTCTGATCAACCCGCTTTAATGCGTGTTAAAGCCTTGCAGGCAGCAACTTCTGTCGCTGAATTTTTTAGAGACAGAGGTTATAACGTTATGTTGATGGTAGACTCCCTTACCAGATGGGCAATGGCCCAGAGAGATGTGGGACTTGCAATTGGAGAACCGCCAACCACCCGAGGATATCCACCCAGTGTTTTTGCCGGCTTACCTGGCGTTCTTGAGCGAGCTGGAAACAGCGAAAAGGGTAGTATAACCGGTATATACACGGTATTAGTTGAAGGTGACGATTTTAACGAACCCATCAGTGATACCGTTCGTGGAGTAGTGGATGGTCATATCATTTTATCCAGAAGCTTGGCTGAATCAAATCACTATCCCGCCATCGATGTTTTAGCAAGCATCAGTCGTTTAATGTCAGAAATCGTTGAAAAAGAACACATATCCGCTTCTAGAAAATTAAAAGACTTGATGGCCGTTTACAATGATGCAAAAGACTTAATTGATATCGGAGCTTATAAAGGGGGAAGTGATACTAAGATTGACAAAGCAATCGAATTAATCGATGATATCGAGGACTTTCTAAAACAAGAAGTGGAAGAAAAGATAGATTTCAACAAAATGGTAGAGCGTATGAAAAGTATCAGTCAAAAAATAGACATGGAATCCAACGAAAAAAAAGCACAGTAAATAAGAAAACTTACTGTGCTATCTTCTATTGAAGTTTATAACTATTCTGCTTCTTCAAATTCCAGTACTTTTTTGCCTTTGTAATACCCACAGTTTAAACAAATCCGATGAGGCAATTTGGTTTCACCGCAATTAGGACATACCGATCGAGGTGTTTTGATTGCCTTGAAAAAATGAGCTCTTCTGGACCTGGTGTTACTGCGAGAAGTCTTTTTCTTTGGAACTGCCATTGTGATTTCCCTCCTTATATCCGTTCTTATCCGTTTTGATTATTTTCTTGATCATCTTTTAAATTGTCTTTTAAAGCTGACAACTTTGAAAAAACACTTTCTTCTTCAAATGTTTCAGCCAACTCACAAGTATGATTCGGGTTTTCATTAAGATCTTCACCGCAAAAAGGACAGAGTCCTTTACAGTTCTCATCACATAAAAACCGCTGAGGTATAGCAATAATGAGCGCTTCAATAACACGATCGAATAAATCAATCTCAGAGCCCACATAGTATATCACATTTTCAAGAGATTCCAATTCCTTTTCCTTGTTCATTGTATCATTTTCATTACCGTAAACATACGTTGCCTCAATAATTCCTTTTATGTTTTCCGTTGTTGGCTTTAAACATCTATAACACAGGTCTTCTAACTGACATTCAACTGTACCGTTGACAAAGACTTCATCTTTTGCCTTGAAAACGGAAATAGCGTAAGTCAAATCCGTCAACGGTTGCTCAGTATCCAGAAAATCCACTAATGTTTCTTTTTTTATGGTACCCTCTAATTGATATTGCTGGTTGTTTTGAGAATCAGACAAATGAAAAATAATTTTTGGATTTTCTTTCATAAAAATACCTCCTTTGCTGCAAAGTTTTTTTCTTTGCGTCTTTAATTATACTATGCTTTTTGGATAGAGCAAAATATAAATCACCAATCTAAAAAAAGACAATGATCAGAATTTCACCAAAAACCACAAAACTAATCTATAATCGATATGATCATAATAAAAAACATCTCAATTAATAGTACTTTGGTATTGTTATAGAAGTCAAGTTCTATTACATATGGTATAATATTTACACTGTGGGAGGGTAAAATGGCAAAATACGAATTGTTAAAAGAAATCATCAAAATATGTTCTCCGGGAACACAGTTAAGGCTTGGTTTGGAGAATATTATCAAGTCAAACAGTGGTGGTTTGATTCTTTTGATGAACGAAGAAGATATAGAACGACACCAAAACCTTATTCAACTTGGATTTTACGTTAACTGTGACTATACACCTCAAAAAATCTACGAACTGACAAAAATGGATGGGGCTGTCATATTGAATGAAGAAGTTACCAAAATTCTTTATGCCAACGTTCAATTAACTCCAGATTCTTCAATTCCGACCAAGGAAACAGGTATGCGTCATAGGAACGCCGAAAGAATTGCCAAACAAACCGGCAAAGTCGCCATTGCAGTTTCACGCAGAAGAGGCGTTGTAAGTATTTATTGGGGCGCTTTTTCTTATATTTTAAAAGATCTAAACTTTCTCATCACCATGGTTGATCAAGGACTTAAAGCCATCGAAAAATACAGTGCCAGTTATTCCAGGGAAATTGAGAATCTGAATACATTGGAAATTGAAAACAAAGTCACCGTTTTTGACCTTTGCAGAACCTTAGAAAAAGCCATAGCTGCTTTAAGGACTTCGGAAGAAATCGAACCATATATTTGGGAATTAGGCGTCAATGGTAGACTTGCCAACATGCAACTACAAGAGATGATCGGGGATCTGGAAGAGAACTTAAATCTCATCGTCTATGATTATTTTCTGGCCCAAGGAATTCCAGATGAAGAGCAAGTCGATGCATGTGTTGAAAGATTAAAGTCATTAAAGGATAAAGAACTTTTAGATTATTCCAAAATGGCCACTTTTCTTGGAATTGAAGTTCAATCATTGCTTACAGAAGAAATGATAAGTCCCAGGGGGATTCGCATGCTTCGAACGGTTACCAAGATACCCATCAATATCATTTACAATCTTGTAGAACAATTGAATTCCCTGAGCGCCATAAGAAATGCGGATCCTGAAATGTTGAAAGCAGTGGCGGGAATTGGTGAAAAACGATCCACTTCCATCATTGAGGGTTTAAAAAAGTTGGGAGATAACAGAAAAAATTATTTTCGAGTTTAAATAAAATTTACATCTAAACTGTTCGTTATATATTAGCATTTTATGATATAATATGCGGGATTTTGCCTGATAGAAGGTCAACAAATCTTGTAACCACTTAAGAAAAAGGTTATAAGTACCTTCATCAGCATATTTAAGACAAAAGGAGGTTAAAAATGTACGCCATTATCGAAACATCCGGCAGGCAATACAAAATTGAAGAAGGACAGGTTTTGTATGTGGACAAAAACGAAGCAGAACCTGGAAGCAATATCACCTTCGATCGGGTTGTCATGCTTAGAACCGATGATCAAATCCAAACTGGAAAGCCTTATGTAGAAGGTGCCAAGGTAGTCGGAAAGGTTGTCGAACACGTAAGAGATGACAAAGTAATGATTATCAAGTTCAAAGGCCGTAAAATGTACAGAAGGGTAAGAGGACACAAACAACCCTATACGGCGATTAAGGTTGAAAAGATTGAGCAATGAATGATAACGTGACATGATTAAAGCGGTCTTTTACAAGTACAAAAACGGTTATATCGGTTTTGAGATAAGTGGTCATTCTAATTATGCAAAAAGAGGAAAAGATATCGTTTGCGCCTCAGTAAGTGCTTTAACTCTTCATACCGCTCGAATTTTAAGCGAGGAATTAGATAAGGTGGAAACGTTGAAACAGGATGATGATGGTTGGTTAAAAGTCAGGCTTAAAAATAACGATGATATAACTAACATGCTTATCAAAAGATTGATCCAAACTTTAAGGGAAATTCAAGGAGAATATTCCGGCTACTTATTAGTGGAGGTGAAAGAATGAAAGTCAAGATGAATATACAATTATTCGCCCATAGAAAAAGCGGTGGGGGTAAAAACGGAAGAGATTCCAACCCCAAATACCTGGGTATAAAGAAAGGCGATGGCAGTGCAGTTATTCCGGGTAATATCATCATGAGACAAAGAGGCACAAAAATCTTTCCCGGTACCAATGTTGGAATGGGTAAGGATTTCACCCTTTTCGCATTAAAAGAAGGATTTGTATCCTTTG
>CAZVPY010000082.1:0-6805 GCA_964629135.1 uncultured Thermotogaceae bacterium
ATAGTAAATTGGTTAGAATTTCAATTCCAACGCCTTCATTTTTAAATGAGTGTATTTCACTCGGAGCTGTAAATGGTCAAAAAAGGTGGCGGTCAAAGGATTTCAATAGACTATACACTTGGGATTCACTGCACGGTGAAATAGAAATGTTTAATAAAAGAGGAAAGCATTTGGGCGTGTTAAACCCAGAAGGAGACTTAATCAAAAAAGCTGTAAAAGGGAGGGAGATAGATGTCTGATTTTATTACAAGATGTGTTAATGGAGATTCATTATTGTCTGAGATTGATGATTATATTGATATATGGCATAATGGTGATTCAGATTTATCCTTGCATGAGTTCCTTGGTATGACCCCAAAGGAGTATGCTTTGTATGTTGAAGATGAACAATACTTAGCTTTCATCGTAACAGCGCGTAAAGAAAAAGTAGATATACAATCTGTAATAAAAAGTCAAGAGGCCATGGCGGCACGTTCAGATAATCAAGCAAAATCTGAAAGGCTGCAAAGATGGTTAAAAAGGGAAGGGCTATGGGAATAAACGATCCCCCAGAAATAAAATTAGCCAGACGAATATTAGCAAAACACTCTCTTTCAATTCCATTTGATATTGAAAGGTTAGTTTCAACGTATGCCGAAATAATTCATAAAGAGATACCATATGAAGGTATTGATGGTGTATCATTAAATATTAAAACACCAGGAAAATTTCCTAAGGTAATTGTAAATACTTCATTACCGCGCAAAAGACAACTCTTTACATTAGCTCATGAATTGGGTCATATAATAATCCCTTGGCATCTCGGAACAATTATTGACGATATTTATAGTCAATCATATAAGGATTTCATTTATTCTCAATTAGAACAAGAAGCAAATAGATTTGCCGCTGAATTGCTAATGCCTTTCGATTGGCTTGTAAGAAACATGGAGAAATGTAATGGTGATTACGCTTTGCTCCATAGTACCATTGCTATAAGCTCCGGAGTTTCAGACCATGCTGCAGCTATTAGATTGACCGATACGCTTCCTCAGAATATTATTTATGTTGCCGTCAAAAGTGGATTTGTATTGCATTCAGGATGTACCGCGAAAACCCATGCTTTCCCTCAAAAAGCGATAGAAATCTTTAATGAAAATCCTTATCCATACGTAGATTCTCATACAAAATATCAGACCAATTCTTGTTGCTATCACTGGTGGAAAATAAGTGACGAGGTTGAAGTTTCGTCAGAGGATAAAAGAGAATGGCGTGAAATTCTTGATAAAATCGTTAATGACATAAACCCCTCCCTTGAAGGTGCAGCGTACTATAAAAAATCAATAAATGGTATTATTGCCCATGCAAATGGAATAGTCAAGCTTAGAGGCAATCATAATATCAATTCTGTTACATCAGCTTGTATCAATAGACTAAGGAGGCCGGAATTACAAGACTTGACAACTCATCCAGATTTTGAAATCTTTGTAAAAGCAAAGGTCGCAGATCTCTTTAATAAGAAGAAGTGACTTATTGGAGAACTATATAGATAAATAATACTTCTAACCGAAAGTAAAAGCCATTCATTGGTATCCAAAATAGTACTAATAGCCGACAAATTACATATATCCTTTCGAGAATGATCATATTAGAAATATTGGAGAGACTTGGAGTTATTATCGCTTCAATTACCGCATTTTTAGGAATAAATGCATGGAGAAGTGAGGCAAAATGGAAAAGGAAGTATGAATTGTCAGAAGAAGTTCTGTCCCTATTTTATGAAGTTAGAGTTAATATGAAGTTGATCAGATCTCCCTTTGCATTTTCTAATGAAGGGTCTTCAAGAAAAAAAGGGGTAAGTGAAACTGCCCAAGAAACAGAAGAATATAACAAGGCATATGTTTACATTGAAAGATATGAGAGAGTAAAAGAACCCTTTATCAAATTAGAAACCATGAAATATAGATTCATGGCAGTTTTTGGCAGGCAAACTGTATCTGCCTTTAATGAAATTCAAGATTGTCTTAGAACGGTATTGGCAACATATGATCTTCTCTGCAGGCATTATTGGGAAAAACATAGGGACCCCTTTTTGTTAAAAGAACCTTCGGGAAACGTTGCAGAAAAGGTTGGATCATTTGAATCTATTATTTGGTATAATACTCATGATGATGATGAAATAGATAAAAGAATTGTTGAAGCAACAAAAATGATTGAAGACATCGTAAGTAACATAATGAAAAAATAATACCGCTTACCAGGACAATATATGCAATTTCCCTCCTCCTACGGAACAAGCAAATATTGCCATTCTCTGTGTGGCATCTTAAAATAGAATAAGTATGTATTCAGTACGATTAGGTTACAAGGCAGCAAAAAAAAGAATCAACAAGCTGAACAAAAACGGATACCATTCTGAGAGTTTAGTTACTTCGGTTTTTACAGCCGAGAAAACTATACGTAGGACATTACGACAACTAATAGTTTCTGCTGGGTTTAAAAGTATAATTGCAAACAAAATCATCAAACGACTTAACGGAATATATCAGTTGGTTGATTCATGGGAACTATTTGACCCCAAGCATAGAAAACTAACCGACTTTGTCGAAGTCGTAGATATTCAAACAATTAAAGAGGCTGCTCAAATGAGGAACAAGCTTATTCATGGAGAACAGGTATTCGGGACTGACTTGTGTAAAAATGAAACAGAAAAAGAGCTTGAAGCACTCGACCGCATAAAGGACATTTTTGACCAAGAATACGGTTATAGCGGCTGGACAAATATTTCTACAAGAAAGGTGAGTACTCTACACAATGACCCGAAGGTAAAAATATCCTAAATGGACAAAGACCTCTTCTGAGAAAATACCAATAAGAAGAAAAAACGGACAGGCCATAAGAGCGGTTCAAAACACCTGAATGAGTACCTGAGTAGCAGCAAAGGCCGTCACAGATTAAGCCAATCAAAATTCCGAAATTGATCAAACAGGTTAATTACTATGGCAATGGATCAAAGTCCAGAAGAAAGAATCCTTGCTGAAGCAAAGCAGATAAAAAAAGTATCATCCGACTTGGTAGGGACCAGCGACAAACCTGCCATAGAGAAGTATTCCATAGAAGCTCTTGACAAAGCTGCGAAGGAGTTCAGAAAATTATCCGTTGAACGGGGACAATGGATTCCCGGGAGCAAAATTGATAAGGTCATAAGACACGCTCCCTGGTACGTTGGGAAACTTCTGATAGAGCACTTTGAATTCTCCAACTACTTCAAACGCGGCAGTACCTATTACTTCAACCGTAAGGACCTGCTTGAGCTTAAGAGTGAGCTTCAGAAACGGAATATCGACCTCAAGAAATATTGTGAGCTACATGAGGACCAGGTGAAGTTCAGGAAGTATATCGCATTCATACAGCTCCCTAAAGGAAAAAGGAGTCACCAACACTTCAGGATTCCGGAAAATCTTCGGGATATTTTCTCAAAGCCATACTCAGCCCCAATAGAAGAGCTCGTTAAGAATGAAAGAAATGTATTATTTGAAGAATACAACAAGTTTGACCTGTCGGAATATGTAGATCTATTCCATAGCAAGACTTACGCCCTGTTTTAATATGACTACCACTTTGACAGGTACCTCAAACCGGAGCTGAAGAAGTTATGCGGGGACTGGTGTTTGAAGTTCAACTATTCAAATAATGCTTTAAAGAGTATTCTTGAAATGAATTCTATTTGAAGTACATCATTAAGACTTTACTGAACCAAGCTTGGTAAATATTATCCAAGAATTAATAAAGATACCCTCGAAGACATAATTGGTGCACAACTCAGAAGGATTAGAAATACCATAATGTGTAACATTCAGATGATGGTAATATAGAATGCACTTGAATTAGTATTGTCAATCATATACGTGAATTACTGTTAATGCTCTCCAATCTCACTCAATTAATACCATGATAATTCAATATCTACAAAGAAATCAGACATTGGTCTATTAAGGTCATGTTTCTTATGTAAGGGTTCAAATTCATTATCAAGAATTGTAACGGAGGTAATTCTGCACTTTTTTATTGATTCAAAACTTACTATTGATGGACTAATCATGTTTTTAAAGTCAGATATTATTTTGTCGTGAAAATCCTCTGTTGCGTTTTTAAAGTCCTGAGTATTATAGATATATATGAATGGACCAGCTCCTAAGTAATTTGGATATTGAAATTCAAGAGATATCGAACTTGGACGTTTGTTGCCACCTTGAATATATTCGATTGAAGGGTTATCCTCACTCTTTATTGCATCACTAAAAGTTACTTTGCCTAAGACCAATTCTGTGCCCAGAATAGTCTGAATTGGGAAAAAGGAAGATCTGTCTCTAAGTTCGAAATTTACCGCTATTACCCAGTTATCCCAGATGTGAGCAGTGATGTATAAATTGTCAAATGTATACAGGTAAGTGCTCACAGTCTTACCTTTATAGACGAAATCCTCAGTTTGATTCATAATCTGATTTACACCTAAACAGCTTACAAGATAATCGCGAGTAATTCCAGGTTTAATGTTCCCAATAATAAGTGTGTCAATAAGATTAGATCTAATGGACTCTTTACTAACTTTTTCTGCTTCGATCTTGCTATTTACAATATTATTATTTCCCTTAACAATAGTAGTATTGTTACCTGTTATATCTGGTTCGTCTGGTTTCTGCTTGCCACTTTTACTATTACCAGAAAAAATACCAGTAATTATTGCTGCTGTTATGACAAAAAATCCAGCAATAATTGCAACCTTAACTTCTGTTTTCAATTTCATCTTTCAATAACTTTTCAATGTGATCAATAAGGGCCTGATATTCTAATCTGTAAGCTTTTACTCTTATTTTCTCAAGGACTGGCCTCATTATCAGTCCACGCTCTCCGATGTAGATATTATCACCTTGCTTTTTATGCCACATAAGATTGATGACTTTGTGGATCATGATTGTAGCAATATCTATATTCTTTGGATTATTGATACAATAACGGAAACTCCCTAATAATATATCAATTAAAGATGAAACATTCGAGGCATTAGAACAAGTTGAGGCATACAATTTAATGTTTTCTAACGGTGTAATACTGTCTCCAATCTTTAATCCAACGGTGAACTTTTCCGACAAATATTTATAATTAGTTTTTATTGGAAGGTTGTCAATAATGCAAATACCTTCTTCTTGCCTTTCCTGGAGATATTTATTAAACCGGCCAATAACATGATCTGCAGCGAAGGTCAATTGAATTTCAACGGGCACTTTTGATATAATATCATGCAACGCAACATATGCAATGAATTTACAGTCGAATTTCAAGCATAGGTCTATTACATCGTTTTTAGCTTTATTAAATGTTTCGATTGAAACATTCTTTGGTCTCGAATGAGTATCAAATTTGAATTCATCAGTTAACGCAAATCCTGCATTCTTTCTTATCAGTGTAATATTGTTATCTAATTCAACTAAATCCTCTATTTTAAAGAAAATTCCACCATATACCAAAAATTTACAGTCTTGGCTTTTTATCCTATTTGTCTCATCCGTTAGCAGAAGATACATTAAGTTAAGAATTGAAACATAGACATTAATTAGCACAATTTCAGACCACTTAAAGATACCACTAATTTATAAATTATATGATTTTGAGCAACTCACCGAATCCATAACATTCAGTTCGGCCCAAGTGTGTTAAATCATATAATGAAATGTCAAACAAATTTTGAAAGAGTGGCATTATTAATTCAATTATTCATAAATACTTCGGGAGGATTCTTTAAATTAGACAAACTCATTAAGTAATTATATATTATATCTTTAAGTCACGGACACCTTTAGTATCGAATGGTTTCCTATTAATACAGTAAATCTTGGTTGTGGATAGTATACGGCTTATTTGTAAACTCTCATTCTTGGTTTTACAATCATAGAATTGTTATTAATCCTATTACAGTTTGCCTCAGCCCTTACCCATCTCAAAAACTTGACGAATCCGATCCAACGTACTATTAGGAGGAATGGGCTTCTTATTCATTAATTTAAAAATTTCTCAATGAAATTTCTTATTGTAATTATGTGAATTGAAATATCTGTCTTGCCCGAATATTATAACATACACATATGCAATCATTTACACACATTGTCTATTTTCGCTAAATTAAGTGTCCTATTTCTCACAATACCAACCAAAAAAATTGACAAAAAAGTTTGATTCCCGGTGCATGCGTGTCCCAGGTACCTCCTTTCAACCTCCCCCCCCTTGCTTTGACGGGACAACACCCCGCCTGAAGCATTACAGTATTAACAATTAAAATCTTAACAATCATGGTAACTATTTCTGGTTATGCCGAGCGGGAATCCGCTGACGGCAAGAAGTTCTACGCACTTATACTCCAGGGGGGTATTGAAATGGTGCTCTCTGAAGAATCGGGTCGCTACTACGCCACCGCCAAGCAGGCAAGCATCACAAGCACATTTGATGAAGCCACGTGCAAAGCTTTGGTCGGTACGAAACTCCCTGGCAAGATCTCCCGAATCCAGAGTGATCCCTACGACTACACTGTCAAGGAGACAGGAGAAATTATCACTCTGACACATCGCTGGGCTTACAATCCTAACGAAGCAGCCGTAGACGAGATGGTCTATGAGAAGGCAGTGGTCGAAGATCCATTTGCCCTCTGATCAGAGGAAGGGAGGCGAGTAGCCTCCTTTTCTTTTTGTGTATTAACTAAACAACTATCAGTTATGGAATTACAGAAAGCACAGCGTAAACAAGCTGTAATAAAAATGGGTCTGCAGGGACC
>CAZVPY010000083.1:0-6713 GCA_964629135.1 uncultured Thermotogaceae bacterium
GCTTTTTCTTCTAACATTTTCTCACCTCTTTTGTATATAATATTTTGTCCCGTTAATGATCATACCATTAGATGACATATAGGATTTAAAGTGTATAATCAGATGATAAAAACAGTCTGTTACTGTTAGCTTCTGCTGACATTAGATTTCAAGTATCTCAATAATAAATCCGAAAGGAGTTTCATATGTTTCGAGTAATGCGTCGAAAAAAACAAGCCTTATCACCAAAAGAAAGCATCGCAGTCTTAAACCGAGGGACCTCCGGTGTACTCGCTCTAAAAGGGGATGATGATTATCCATATGCCGTTCCGCTCAGTTACGTCTACAAAGACAATAAAATCTACATTCACTGTGCCTATAGCGGCCATAAAATAGACGCCATCAAGGCACACTCGAAGGTTTCCTTCTGTGTTATTGACAAAGATGATATTGTGCCAGATGAATACACTACCTACTTTCGCAGTGTCATCATTTTTGGAAAAGCGCGAGTTTTAGGTGATGAAAAAGAAAAACGAGATGCATTGGAAATCTTAGCTGCAAAATACTCACCAAATCATAAACAAGGGAGCTTAAAAGAAATTGATAAACTTTTTAAACAAACTTGTATAGTGGAAGTGGAAATTGAACATCTATCTGGGAAAGAAGCGATTGAGTTGGTTAGAGAAAGAGATATTTGAACAGAATGATCAAAACTTAAAATGCAATAAATTAAAGAGGCCAAAAAGGCCTCTTTAATTATCTAACAAGTTTTTTTATTCAACCACTTTATACGTGGGAAGTCGTGCATCCGGATACCATCTGAGGTATATTTCTTCAAAAGTTCCGTCTTCGTACATGCTCTTTAACGCATCTTGCCATTCTGCAACGATGGCCTCGTCAAAGTCTTTTGAGAATGTGATATACAGTTCCTGTTCTGATACTAAGTAGGCTTCTTCAAAGTTCTCTGCATCTATACCGGCTTCTCTGCACGAGGCAACGAAATTGTCCGGTGAAGCAATCATAGCATCAATTCTTCCCGTGTTCAACTTCTTAATGTTATTGACCTCATTGACCGCACTGTCGATATTATCAAAACCCAGTGATATCAAATATTGTTCTCTGGCATCGTTTAGGTATGTTCCAATTCGACCCAGCTTTTCCGCATCTTCCATGGCGTTGATCTCCACTCCGGACCCTTTTTTCACATAGAAAACCCAAGGTTGACTGAATATGGGGCCAACCCATTGGAACAACTCTCTTCTTTCCTCTGTTAAAGTGGTTGAGAAGAGAATTACGTTGTCTTGAGATAAAATAAGATTGTAGGCACGAGACCAAGGTAATACTTCGATTTCTGTATCGTCCCCTACTCTATTTTGAATTTCCTGAACAATCTCAACCGAGGACCCGGTAAGTGTGCCATCTTCATCGTAAAATTGTGATCGACCGATTAATTCGGTATAGATTTTAAATGGTGCATTGGAAAAGACCAATGCGGCTACCACTGCCAAAAATAACCCTGTTAATAAAAACTTTTTCATAATTCCACCTCCAAATATTTTATGAATGATTCTGAATTTTGTTAGTCATTATTCTCTAGACTATCTTCATTTATTTTAAATCGGTTAATCTCGTCTCCTAAAACCCTGGAAGACTCATGCATTTGAATGCCTGATTGTTCCACGGCATCCACACCTGTTTTCAACTTTCGGATCAAATCCACAATCACCTGTTGTTTTTCAACCAAGGATTGCGTACTTACATTGGATGCTTCTACTGCTTGTGAAATCTCATCCGTGGATTCTTTCTGTAAATTGGACAAGTTGAATCCATCTTCACTTCCAGATACCATGTTTTCTATCTGATCCATAAGAGTGCCCAGCTTCTCCCTGACTTGGACACTGATTGTGGAGGCTTCTTTTACACTCACATTCACATTTTCTGTTTTTTCCTTAACCTCTGTTGATTGCGTGGAGATGTCCTTGAGTATGGTGGCAACCTTTTTTGTGGCATCTTTACTTTCTTCAGCCAACTTTCTTATTTCATCTGCTACAACACTAAAACCTTTTCCTGCTTCACCCGCTCTTGCCGCCTCTATCGCTGCGTTCAGGGCCAACAAGTTGGTTTGTTCTGCGATGGCATTGATGGATGCAAGGATGGTTTCGATATTCGAAAGGTTTCCAACAAGCTTTTCCACACTTGTTGCCGTGTTGATCATTTGCTTGGTTACTTCGCTCATTTTATCCTCGATCATCGTTGCAGAATGGGTACTTTCCTGTACGTATTTTTTGGAATTCTCAGCCATTTTGGAGATTTCTTTGGATGAGTTAGCCACAGTTTGTGAATTGGCGGCAACTTCTTGGACACTGGCTGTAACCTGTTCAAGGGCAGAGGAGATATTCTGAGTTTCACCTTCAATTTCGCTGATTTTCTCAACCACGTCCCCGGCTAATTGATTTTCATCGTGAACGATTTCGGATAACCTGGAAGAATTATCATCGATGGTACTTGATATGGATTTGATGCTTTTAACCAGTTCATTCTGCTTATTAAGGAAATGATTAAAAGAATCAGCCAGTTTTCCCACTTCATCTTTTGATTTGATATTCAGGCGTTTAGTTAGGTCGCCTTCACCTTGTGCCAAATCATCTACCACTTCCCGCACCTTTCGTAGAGGTTTTGTAGTAAAATAAACAAAAATTCCGGCTATGATAATAATCACCAGGGCGGATAAAATGGTGACAAGAAGCATGATGGACAATCTTTGAGAAATGATCTCGCCGGATTTGTCTGAAAACTGCCCCAGTAAATTTTCTTTTGTCTCAACACTTTCTTGTTTTAGATTTTCCAAATATGCCTGATCGAGTCCCAATTCCACATTACCCAGGAAATTGCCTTCATATTCAATTTCTTTTGAAAAGGACAACGAATTATTTTCTTGTGACTTTTCTCCAGTTAAGACGGTTCCATTTTCATCATAAATAACAATATAAGTAATATTCGGCAATTTTAACAAGTCATTGGCAAATGATTCCACCAGCTCAGTCTCAAAATTCCAAATTGGAGGCCCAGATATGATCGAAAGATATGTAGCCAGGTTTTCACCATAGGCGTTAAAAAAGGCCGAATCTGTTTTGTTTTTATTCTGGATATCCTCTTCCAAAAGGTTGTCAACCACCTCGTATGTGCCTGATTCCAACATTTTAAATGATGCGTTACTGATTAAACTGAAGACCAAACTTAAAATAAACAATCCGATGGCTAAAATCACCAGAATTTTAAGCGTAATGGTCGGTTCAAGCTTGAATTTTAGTTTCATATCTATTTGCCTCCTCAGTTAATAAGAAAAAATAGTGTTTTCATAAAAATCAAGAAAAAACAAAAGCCTATACAGGAAATCTCAAATGCGAGGAACTCCACGTAAGTAAAAGATACCGCATTGAGGGGATGTGATACTGGAAAAAAAAGCTTAATATTTAAGATGTTCGTGTCTATAAATCAAGTGTTATTCCATTATACAACATTTTTGTTCATTCAAAAAGCAAACGGCAGTGAATTCTTCATGTTGTAAATAGATTGTCAAACAGTTATTTTTTAATAGGAATTATCGAAAAATTTTCCCTGTATAAGCGCAACCGGATAAAGCAAACAAAATAAAACTTTTGTGATACACAAGCTCTTAGTTTTCTGTTATGATACATTTTTTTTAATGTCTTTTAGGTATTAAATGAATTTTCTGATTAGTCTTCAAGAAACATTCAATCAACATCCTTTTATCGTCGCCCTCACAGCCAATTCTCTGAAAAAAGAGAAAGAGAGAATAAAAAAGGCGGGATTGGATGATTTTATGATCAAACCTTTATCGGAAGAAGCCTTTGAAAAGATCATGCTTAAATACCTTCAGAACTCTTCTGATGAAACTGAAGATGATGGTCAAAAGAACAATCCCAAAGGCGTTCACTTTAATCAAAGCCTTTTTGCCCAGAAAATGGGAGATGATCAAGATTCGGAAGCCTTGAAAAAGGCCTTACATCAAATGAAAGGGATGGCATTGAACATGCACTTTGAACGTCTCCACAAACTGACTCTGGAGCTTGAGGAAGAGATGGAGAAAAAACCTTCTTTAGATGGGAACAAAGAACTTTATGAAAAAATTCAATCGGAAATCAGCCTATTAAAGGGGATGAAGGTTTTAAACAGCGAATAAGGAACAAAAAAAACTACAAAAGCTTTCAAACCGCTTAAATAAAGATGTAGGGGAGCACCTGTGTGTGCTCCCGCAATAATTATGAGATCTCTCTTTTTCGATAATCAGTCGTATACACAGGTTTCTGCAGTGGAATCATACTTGATAGAGTACAAATTTTTTTCAATTAAACCAAAAAATCTTCATTCAAAAAATCATGCAAAAGACTCCACTCTTCTTTGTTTGTTAATCACCATTGACACCGCAATAATAGCCACCAAGAACCCAATTTGTATGGCAAATGTCATCAGCACAGGCCCTAACGTTTCACTATTAAAGGTATTTAACCCTGCAATCAGGTTGTTCCCTCGGATGTACCAATAAGTGGGAATAAATCGTGCAACAGTTAATACACTTTCCCCCAAGAGGAACTGCGGAACAAAGGCACCGCAGAGAAAACTGGACCCCAACCCGATCGTGTTGGCAACAGCGGAAAGGGCATTCTTGCTTTTAATGAGACTACCAATCAAAAAGCTGATGGAAAGGCAAACAAGAGAAAAAATCAGCAGATTCAGAATCCAAAGCGCTCCGTTGGCGGATAAAAGGGCTTTTCCATGAACCAGGAAACCGCAAACAGTTGTGATCAACCACAGTCCCAAAGCAAGTACCAAATCCCCCAACAACCTCTGAAAAACAATCTGATTACTACTGAGAGGAGAACACATGGTTCGCTGCTTAATGAAACTCTTGTTAAACACCAGCATGAACGTGGAGATCCCAAATATGAGAATGATGATGGTGGAATAGGATGCATAGTTGAAAAAATAGGCAATCAAATCCGCATTTGACAAACCACTGTCAAAGGTTTTCATTTCCACGGGTGTTTCAAGGGCCAAGTCTTTCATGGTCTTTTCAATTACTTCCCCTTGTGTTAAGTCGTTACCATACTTTGCGTAGAGGGAGGCTGTATTGAGAAAACGGTTCAACAACATTTCCAATTGGATTCCTGCTGTCTGGTCAATACCTTTGGTCTGTTCAAGCTGAACCTCTTTACCACTCATAAATGCCTGTGAAAAGCCACTGGGTATCCTTAAAATATAATCAATCTTTTCATAAAAGAGTGCATCTTTCAAAGCTTCTTGATCATGCGCCACATCCACCAGGTTTGCGTTTTGTTCAATATAGCTCACTAATCCCTTTGCCAAAGCTGAACCTTCGTCTTCATTAATCAGGACTAAATCACTCTTTCTGGCTGAAAAGCTTACCATTTCCTGGGTACTGTTGGAAGCGGTAATACCGATGACGACACTTAGGAAAATGACCAAATACATGATCAACATGGGTAGGTTCTTTTTAACGATTTTAAAATACGCTTTAAATACTTGCATACGTTCTCCTCCTTAACACAAGGCATGTAATGGTGCAAAAAACAAGGGAGATAAGCCCCAAAACACCTATATTCAACCAAAATCGGCTCAAAGTATCATAATAATACAAACTGTAAAAGGCATCTGTGATCAAGTTGGCCGGGCTGATATAACGAACGATGGGCATGTTTTCTTGTACAAAGTATTTCATTTGATTTGCCATTAATCCTGCCAAAAAACTGCTGAACAATGTACCACCAATGGTAATGGCCATTTTCATCCCTTCGGATTTACCGAGAACCCCGGTAGCTGTTCCGAAAAAGACACCTGTAATGGTTCCCATGATGCAGGTTAAAATGATCAGACCTGTTCTATCGCCAAAATTAATACCCAAAACCAGCATGACATAGGCCAGAACAATCAACACCACAATGATTTGGAAGAACAGACTGGCACTGATGTTGTAAAGAAAGAGCTTGAATTTCTTTACAGGTGAACAGTTGATCCTTGCCGCTAATGTAGATAGGTTGGCTTGTAGTTTAGTGATCTCAAATACCGATGCTGTGGATGCGATTAAACAACTCATGGCCAACAATGCATAAAAGAAAGTAGCCATGACATCTCCGCCTGTTGGGGAAATATCCGTTTGGGCTAAATAATCCTTTCTGTTCATGACATCCGTGATGGTTTTAAACATGGCTGCCGGATTATCCTGGATGATGCCCTTCACAGTTTGCGTCGTCTGATTGTATTCATCCAAAAAGGTTTTGATGATGGTTTGGTTAAAACCCGATCCGGATACCACCAAACGTATTCCGTCATCATAATAGAGATAACCTGAGATTCTCCCGTGTTTCAGCCAATCTTCCACTTCATCAGCACTTCCGGTCATAACACGGAATAAATCATCCGGTGAACTTTTTCCATCCGCATCTGATATGGAAGAAAGAACACTGCGAAACTGAGTCCCTTCACTTAAAAGTGGGCTTTTAACCAATGCAATGTTAATGGTATCGAATTTCACCGATTCTGCTATATTGCTAAATGCGAAATAAAAGAGAGTCGCCAAAAGCAAAGAAAAGATCAAAGACCAGAAAACGGTTTCCCTTTCACGTAAAATAGTCTTTAAGTTGTAAACAAAGGCATGTTTAAACATATACTCTCACCTCAGTCCCTGAGTTCCT
>CAZVPY010000084.1:0-631 GCA_964629135.1 uncultured Thermotogaceae bacterium
GGAGGTCAAATATTCTCAAAGCGGGGCTATATACAGTCTGATTAAAAACGCCTTAAAAAGCACCTTTTCAGATCATTCCATGCAGATCAGAGAGGATTTTTCCGATTTAAGACAGAGCAGACAAAAAGACCCGATTAAAACAAAAGAAAATCCCAATATTCGCGCCTATAAGGACACAGCTTTTGTCAATGACACCCAAAGTCCGACCTATTCAACATCTCAACCTTTAAGAAGGCCGAATTCATTTGCTCAAACCGAACCGATTATCAACCGGCTTCATCAGACAAAACAGCCTGAACCCCACACCCAACAAGTCTTTTCAACCCATAAGATCATTGGCATTGCCAACAAGCGTTATATCATCCTGGAAGATGAAACCGGATTGCAATTCATCGATTTTCACGCCGCTCATGAGAGGGTTCTTTTTGAAAAAATCAAAAAAAGAGAAAAAAAGTTACAGATCCAGCAATTGCTTCAACCCGTAACGGTGGAAATCGATTTGGCATCTTTTCAAATCCTTCAAGACAAACGCACATCTTTTTCCCAATTGGGATTTGATTACGAGCTGACCGAAAAAAATGCGCGTATCAAGGGTATACCGAATTTGATTCGACAACAGGATGCTCCCCAA
>CAZVPY010000084.1:656-6541 GCA_964629135.1 uncultured Thermotogaceae bacterium
GAATTCAGATTAACTGACTTGGAAAAGGATAGTGAAGTGTACGACAACATTTATGCAACCATCGCCTGCCATAACGCCTTTCGAACGGGTGACTTTATTACCGTTGCACAGGCTGAAGACCTTTTAAAAGAAATGAAAGATTACGATGTTTTTTCCTGTCCTCATGGTAGACCGGTGAAGTACAGGCTCCAGTTTTCTCAATTGGATACCTTCTTTAAACGGAGCTGAAGATGGTGGTGAAAATATGAAAAAGGCAACAATCGGAAAATTGCTCATGGATAAAAACAACAACACACCGGTTCTTGAGTTGAATGTGGAGGGAACCGACAAAAAGGTCTATTTGTGGATTGGGGCATGTGAGGCATGGGCTTTAGCCATGTCCATAGAAAATTTTCACTTGATTAGACCCATGACCCACGATCTTTTAATATCTGCAGTGGAAACCATGGGAGGTCTTTTTGAACACGTGGTCATTCATTCCATAAAAAACGGCACCTTTTTGGCAAACCTGGTGATTAAAAAAGTTCCGACTGATCAAAACAAAGAAAGGATTGAGCGGTATATCGAATTGGATGCCCGCCCATCGGATTGTCTGGTTATCGCCAACAAATTAGATTTGCCTGTATTTGTAACTAGCGAAGTGCTTCTTGAAGCCGGTATGAGCAGTTCCTTCTCTCCGGGAAGAACAAATGAGGAAGATAAAGAAAAACAGGAATTCCGATCCTTCATTAATAATTTTAACATGAATGAACTGAAACAATACCTGGGCAAGGAAGAGGATGAAGGAGAAGACGAGAACAACTATTGAAAAAAGTAAAAGACATCACATCACTGAGCTTTGAACTGCTGAAATATGACAAGTCCCAATGGGGGCCAAAATGGCGGGAACTTGTCTTTTCAAAGGCACCCACCTTGTTTTCACTCTATATGAGAGAAAATAAAGTGGATTTTAGGAAAGTAACAGCCTTTTACAATTCACTGGAACGTCGGGAATACGATCGTCTTTATTGGCGATACAACGACTTTTCAGAGAAGATTCGGTTAATACTGTTCGAAAGTGCCGGCAGAATTTATCGTCAATCTATAACTGATTTTGGCATCTTTTTATCTGTGGGGATTAAAAAGAACACCTTTTCCTTTTTTCGTACGAAAAAGGGCACTGTAATGTTTATCGATATTTGGTTTTTATTGGGGGTCTATCATGAGAAAAAACTTGGAACGCTTTTCCAGGTGGATGAAATTACAACACTATTCACCTACAACTATCAAAGAATACAATCGGGAATTGAATAAGTTCTACGATTTCATTGAACATGAATCACTTGAATTTGAAGAATTAACGCTTGTGGATATTGAAGATTACGTCTTCAGCAAAGACGTGAACGAGCGTACAAAGAATCGAACCCTTTCTTCCATCAAGTCCTTTTTTAATTATCTATATTCCAGAGGCATCGTCACAAAAAATCCTGCTAAAGATGTAAAGTCCATTAAACTGAGACGAAAGAACCCTGTCTTCCTTCAAGAGGAAGAATATCATTTGCTCATGCAAACCATCAATGAGCAAGGAAGAGGTTTTGTTGGTTTAAGGGATAAGATGATTGTCAGTTTGCTTCTGGGGACCGGTATGCGTGTGAGCGAAATCACATCCATGGAATTGGGTTGTGAAACCAAAGACCGGACCGGTAGGTATTCCTTAGAAGTGATGAGAAAGGGCCAGGAGATGGATTACGTCTATATCAATCAGAAGATTTCACTGCTCTTTGAAGAGTATTTACACGAAAGAAGGAAAATCCAGGCTGATTCTGACTTTATTTTTTTAACTTATAGGAAAAAGCCCATGGATCGAACAGCTGTTTACCGAATGGTGAAAAAATATTTGGAAATGTGCGGTTTGGATAAAAAGAAAATGGGACCTCATGTGCTCAGACACACCTTTGCCACTGCCCTGATGAGTAAAGACGTTTCATTGTATAAAATAAAAGAATTGATGAACCACAAAAGTCTTTCTACAACGCAGAACTACTTACATGTGATGGAAGAGGACTTAAAAGATGTTGTTGAGAAAATAGATTTTTGAAAGGAAATGAATGTTAATGGAAGCTTTTTCACAAACAAAACTGGAGTTTCAAAAAGTACTGGGTAAACTGAAGGAATACGCCTTTTCAAATTACGGACGAACGGAAGCCCTTCATTTAAAACCCGTTGAAAATCCAAGGGAAGAGTTGAAAAAGACCCGGGAAATGTTGCATCTCATGTTCCAGGAAGGCGAACCTCCGGTGGGAGGCATCTTCGATGTGAGAGATGAGATCGAGCAGGTGAGAGCGGGGGATGTGTTGGAACCGTTGGATCTGTTGAAAATAAGAAACACGGTTTTGGGGATTCAAACTCTTATTGACTGGTTTGAGCAACTGGAGGAACCCTATCCCCTGATCAAATTCCTCGTGGACGGACTTTCCGGATTTCCCGCATTTACCAAAAAGATTGATAATGCGGTAGATCAAATGGGGGAGATCAAAGATTCCGCTTCTCCCAAACTAAAAGAAATTCGCGTGGAAAAACGCAGAATCCTCAACACCCTGAAAAACAAATTGGATGCTTATATCTCCTCGGGCTTTTCCAACAATCTACAACAATCCAGTTATTTTCTTCGGGACGGTCGTTATGTGTTACCCATTAAAAACACCAGCCGATCCGGCATTAAGGGAATCATCCATTCCACTTCCTCTTCAGGAGCCACTTATTACATGGAACCTGAAGCGTTGGTTGAACTCAACGACAAGTCCAAGGAGATTCACGACAGAGAACGAGAGGAAGTCAACCGGATTCTGAGAGAGCTGTCCATGTATATTCTCAATAACATCGAAACCTTCGACTTTAACAATGTGAATCTGGTGGAGTTTGATCTACTATGGACCAAGGCGAAATTCGCTGTCAAGAACAAGGGAATTGTGCCTGAACTCTCTGAAAAGGCTGATTTCACCCTGTTGAACGTAAGGCATCCATTAATAGCAACCGAAAACTGCGTCCCCATAACCGTGTCTTTAGGGAGCGGAAAACGTGGCATTGTGATCACCGGACCCAACACCGGGGGAAAGACCGTTACGTTAAAAACCATTGGGCTGTCCCATCTGATGGGATTGTGCGGGATTCCCATATTGGCGGATAAGGGTAGCAAGATCGGTTTTTATGATCATATCATGGCCGATATCGGTGACGAACAATCCATCGAACAATCTCTCAGTACATTTTCAGGACATTTAAGAAACATCACAGAGATCGTCAAATGTGCCAACGAAAAAACCCTGGTGCTCCTGGATGAACTGGGTGCAGGAACCGATCCGGTAGAGGGAGCCGCCCTTGCCTTAGGACTACTGGAAGTCCTGTTGGAGAAAAAGACAATGATCGTTGTCACATCTCATCTATCACCTCTCAAATTATATTGTTTTGGAAGGAAAGAGTTGATCAACGCCTCTGTCAGTTTTGATGTTGAAACGTTATCCCCCACTTACAATTTGAGAGTTGGGTTGGCAGGAAGTTCCAACGCCTTTGAAATCGCAAAACGTTTGGGCGTTCCGGATGAAGTCTTGCAAAGTGCCGAGAAATTCAAGACCAAGGAATACGCCAATGTGGATGAAATACTGAACACCCTTCACGATGAAAAGAAGGTACTGGAAGAAGAAAAGACAAAAGCCACCGAGTTACGCAAGAACTTGGAATCCCAGGAATCTGTCATGCAGGAAAAGCTTGAAAAACTGCGGAAGAAAAAGATCGAAGGGTTCATGGAAGATATCGATGAGCTGGATGAATTCCTGACGGAGTTGAAAAAAGAGGCAGAAAGCGCTGTCAACAAGGTTAAGAAAACGAAAAACGCCTCTTTGAGTGAAGTCAAACAAGTGAATCAGAAACTGGATCAAATGAAAAAAGACAAGCTGAAAACTCTTAAATCCAAATTGGCTCAAGCCGATAAGACTAAAGAAAAGGTAGAATATGATAAGATACAACCTGGAGACTGGGTGAAGATAAAAGGGACAGACGTTGCCCTTGAAGTACTTGACAAGCATGACGAAAAAATCATTGTTCAAAACGGCCCGCTGAAAGTTGAAGTCAACCCAACGAATCTTATCCGGGCACAAAAAGATGATATTCCCGATCAAAAACGGGAGGAAAAATACGCTTTTTATGGATTGATGAACTCGCAGGTTTCCAAACAATCACAAAGCGGGAATTATTCATCACATCGATTAGATATTAGAGGTCACACAGTTGAGGAAGGTGTTGAAAAATTGAACGCCTTTTTGGAAAATATGATGGTAAAAAACCAAAAGATCGCTTACGTTGTACACGGAAAAGGTACCGGAAGGTTGGCCGAAGGGATATGGGACTATTTGAACAACGATCCCAGAATTTCATCCTTTAGAATTGGCAAACCGAAAGAAGGGGGGACCGGTGTCACGGTAATCGATCTGGGATAATATCCTGGGGGGGGTAAATTATGTCTGAAATGATCATTAGAGGGGGAAAGAATCTAAGGGGAGAGGTTCAAATCAGCGGCTCAAAAAATGCCGTCCTGCCGATTCTCGCAGCCAGTTTGTTAACCAACGAGAGAATCCTGATCAAAAGGGTTCCCGATCTTGAAGATGTGAGAACCATGTTGGAAATTTTGTCTTCTCTCAACATTGAAACGACTTTTGAAAATGGGGAAATTGAAATAAAGGCCCATTCCACGTGCAAAAACTCCGTGCCTTATCACCTCATACGGAAAATGCGGGCCTCGTTCAACATCCTGGGACCGTTGTCGGTCATCCACAACGAAGCAGGTGTCCCACTTCCCGGAGGCTGTTCCATCGGGCCAAGGCCCGTGGATTTACACTTGATGGGGTTGAACAAGCTGGGCTTTGAGAATCGCATTGAACACGGTGTTGTTTTCACACAGCGAAAGGAAAAACCTCAATCCGTCATAGTCGATCTGCCTTTTCCATCAGTAGGTGCTACTGAACAAATTCTTACTGCAGCTGTCAAACTTATAGGAACAACAACTCTTATCAACAACGCCGCCAAGGAACCCGAAATTGGACAACTCATTGATTTCCTGAAACAAATGGGGGCAAAGATTAGTGGAAAAGATACATCAACTTTAAAGATCGAAGGGGTTGATGAACTCCAGGGCATAGAATTTGAAGTCATTCCCGATCGCATGGAAGCGGGTACATACCTTTTAGCAGGATTGATAACCAACAGCGCCATTACTGTCAATGGCTATATTCCTGAGCATAACCACGCCCTTACACAGGAACTGTTAAAGATTAACGCCCCGATTCAGATCAACGGTGACCGCGTGACAACCCGTGAAAGACAAGAACCCTTGAAGGGAACGTATATCCGAGCCGACATCTACCCGTATTTCCCAACGGACATGCAACCCCAAATGACAACCCTTTTAACCCTTTCAGAAGGCCGTTCAATCGTCAACGACCGAGTTTTTCCCGAAAGAAATTCCCACGCCGAAGAACTGAGAAGACTGGGAGCACATGCCTACGCCAGAAATCAAAACATCATCATTAAAGGTCAAAAAGAACTCCAAGGAGCACCTGTATTCGCAACCGACCTCAGATGTGCAGCAGCCTTAGTACTAGCTGGTCTTGCAGCCAAAGGAGAAACCGTCATCCAGGAAGTGGATCACATCTTCAGAGGTTATGACCGTATAGTTGAAAAGCTAAGGGGTTTGAATGCGGATGTGGTGTTGAGGTAAAAGCGGCATAGTCCTTACTGCTGGTTTTTTATTAGGAAAAAGAACTCAGAAAACGGTTCTTTCCATTTTCAATAGAAATTGGCAAAAAATCTCTCGGACCAAGGGGTGCGTCTTGACCGGCTTCGTGTTTTCGAAA
>CAZVPY010000085.1:0-6534 GCA_964629135.1 uncultured Thermotogaceae bacterium
ATATGGATCCGGCTCAAATCATCACTGCCGGAACCTGTTCCGATGAATATGCTGCAAAAGTGGCCGGTACATTTACATTGGTTTGCGAAATGCCTTATTATTACGATCCCAGGATTGAAGATTTATCTGAATCCGATATAACGAGAAGAGAGGCACGACTTTACAACGTGAGAAAATCCTTGGAGAACAACCGACTTCTGCAAAAGATTCTTGATGAAGTTGATGGAGATTTGACCATCAAGGAATCTTCTCCCTTTTACCGGGCGGTTTCTCACGGTTTGAAAACCATGTTACCGTATTTAAAAGCAGAAGAAAAGGAAATTATGAATAACAAAGAGATGGAAAGAGCGGCGAAAGTATCCGAAGTATTTGATAACAAGATCGTCTCCCAGTTTTATCAAGGGCTGATGTTGGGGATGTTCAGACGAATGCTTCATGAAAACAGTGTAAATGGCTCTGATAAAATAAAAGCTAAACAAAAAGAAATTGACCACATCTTTGATGAACACTTTGAATCACTTGAAAAGCAGCTGAATTACAAGCCGATTCCCATCAAGGATTTGGTAACTGTACAACTTTTAGCAGGGTTAAACACAGCTGATTATGTACAAAGGAAAGGGAAAAAATAAAAAAATGAAGGGGTAAAAATATGAAGAGTTATTTTTTAAAACGTACCCTTGAGCTGATTCCGATCTTTTTTGTAATTTCTTTTATCATCTTCATGTTGTTGAATGCCATGCCCGGAGACCCTCTTTTACAAATGAGGATGGATAATCCCAGGGCATTTGCCCAGGATCCTGAAAGATTAGCGGAACTTCGTGAATACTATCGTTTAGATGATCCTTTGATTGTTAAGTATTTTGATTGGTTAAAAAATATTCTGATTGGTGATTTGGGTTTTTCCAGTCAGTACAAGATTCCAGTATCGGAGCTGATTTTCTCCAGATTGCCAAACACTCTGCTGCTAACAGTAACGGCTTGGGTTATCGGAATTGTATTAGCACTTCCTATTGGTATATATGCAGCTGTGAAGAAATATTCCGTCTTTGACTATTCAACAACGGTATTTGCCTTTGTGGGTATTTCTTTACCACCCTTTTGGTTTGCTTTAATGGCCATTATCCTATTTGGTGTGATCTTACAATGGCTTCCCATATCTGGTATCGAAACGTATGGCATTATGGGTTTTTGGAACGTTTTCGTTGATCGGCTCAGACATTTAATCATGCCAGCCATTGTGTTGGGTTTTATACAAGTAGCTTTTTGGGTCAGATATATCCGTGCAGCTTTGTTGGAGGTTTTGGATCAGGATTATATACGAACAGCGTATGCTAAAGGCGCAAAGGAAAGTAGGGTGATTATGCGTCACGCCCTGCGAAATGCCATGATCCCCATCATCACGATTATCGCATTGGATATCCCCTATTTTTTTGGTGGTGCTTTGATTGTTGAAACCGTTTTTGCCTGGCCTGGTATGGGAAGGTTGATGTACAACGCCGTATTGGCAAGTGACTACAATTTGGCTATCAACTGTCTCATGTTTCTCGCCATCATAACGTTGTTGTCAAATCTTCTTGCCGATGTGCTTTATGTTGTGGTTGACCCCAGAATAAAACTAGATGAAAGGAAGGGGGGGTGAGGAAAATGGCTTTTTCGTTAAAGAAGAAATACGATGATTTGGAGCAGGAAATCTCAGGTCTTCCCGTAGGCTCCTATAATCAATTGGTTTTTAAGAAATTTCTCAAGCACAAATTAGCCTGTCTGGGTGCTGTTGTACTAATAACGTTGATCATATTCACTTTTTTTGGACCCCTTTTTTTTGAAACGGCTTACGATGATATGGATTTTTCAGCTATTTTTGCGCCGCCACTTTCTGAAAACCATTTTCTAGGTACCGATGAAATCGGACACGATGTATTTGTGAGAATCATGTATGGTGGTCGTATTTCATTACTTGTGGGTATCGTATCGTCTGTTGTCTCCACCATAATTGGTTTGATTATCGGTTTGATTTCCGGCTTTTTGGGAGGTATTTGGGATAAATTACTTATGAGATTTGTGGATATTATGCTTTCCATTCCTCTATTTCCCGTTTTACTCATACTCAGTTTGGTTTTCGGTTCGGGTGTATTCAGCATTATTATGGTTCTTACCGTATTTGGGTGGATGCGTGTCACCCGATTGGTTCGAGGAATGACCTTGTCCTTAAGGGAGACTGAATACGTGATGGCCTCTAAGACCATGGGGCAAAATCGTGTGTTAATCATTTTAAAGCATATTCTTCCCAATGTCATCCCAATTGTCATTGTGACTACAACCTTGAATTTGTCCTATGCGATTCTTGCTGAATCTTCTCTGAGTTATCTAGGACTTGGGATTCAGCCTCCAATGCCTTCATGGGGTAATATGTTACAAGGTTCCATGTCGTATATTTTGGGTACAAGCACGGGGAATAATCCATGGTGGTTGACATTCTTTCCGGGATTTTTTATCTTCATTACCGTGTTAAATGTAAATTTCCTTGGAGACGGTCTGAGAGATGCTTTAGACCCTAAATTTGTGAGTGAGTCGTGATAGTATGAAAAAAATATTAACCGTTAAAGATTTATCGATTAGTTTTAAAACTGAATTTGGGCTAGTGAATCCGGTCAACGGGGTTTCATTTGAAGTTAAAAATAATGAGATTTTAGGGATAGTTGGAGAATCCGGGTGTGGAAAAAGTATTACCGCCTATTCGGTTATCCGATTGTTATCAAATAATTCCGTATTAGGTGAGCATACTGAAATCACCTTTGAAGGTGAAAATATCCTGAATTACAATAAAAATGATTTGGCTAGAATCAGAGGCGATCGCATATCCATGATTTTTCAAGAACCTATGACTTCTTTGAATCCCATTTATACAGTTGGATGGCAGTTATCCGAAGCCTTTACACTGCATCGGGAGATGACTGAAGAAGCAGTTAAAAGAGAATCTATCGCTTTGTTGGAAAAGGTCAGAATACCGGAACCTGAAAAAAGGTTGAAAGAATACCCTCATCAACTCTCAGGTGGAATGCGCCAGAGGGTGATGATCGCCATGGCGTTGGCCTGTTCGCCTAAACTACTTATAGCAGATGAACCCACTACAGCTTTGGACGTGACAACGCAGGCCCAGATTCTTGAGTTGATTAACGGGCTCAAAAGGGACATGGACGCTTCCATCATCATGATTACTCATGACTTGGGTGTCATTGCTGAGATGTGTGACAGGGTATTGGTCATGTATGCGGGAAATATTGTTGAATCCGCAGAGGTTTTTGAATTGTTTGACAACCCCAGACATCCTTATACACAAGGGTTATTGTCTTCTATCCCCAATGTTGAAATCAACAAAAGTCAACAGAAGAGGCTGACCACCATCAAAGGTTTCGTTCCCCATCCAGCCAATTTTCCCAAAGGATGTCGATTTCATCCCAGATGTCCCCACGCCTTTGAACGCTGTGTTGAATCTAATCCCCAATTGTTATCAATAAAGGGGAATTCTGAACATTTTGCTCGATGTTGGTTAGAGGAAGCGGGTGATCATAGATGATGAATAAGACCGACAATCTTTGTGAAATTGTCAACGTCAGTAAATGGTTTTCTAAAACAAGTGGGATTTTTAATAAAAAAACTTCCCATTTGAAGGCAGTAGACGATTGCAGTTTGTCTATAAGGCGTGGAGAAACCCTAGGGTTAGTTGGAGAATCTGGCTGCGGTAAGACCACTTTCGGACGGACGCTTGTGAGAATATACAATCCCACCACAGGTCACTTTTTTTACGCACCAAAAGGATCTGCTTTACCCGTTGATATCTTTTCTCTGAAAGGAAAAGAACTGACGGAATATCGAAAGAAGATACAAATGATTTATCAGGATCCTTATGGATCTTTGAATCCCAGGATGAATATTGAGAATATCATCATGGAAGGGTTAAAAGTTCACGATATAGGCGAAACAAAAGCCGCAAAAAGGGATATCATAGCCAATGTCTTGGAAAAGGTGGGATTGCGTCCGGAATACATGCGGCGTTATCCCCATGAATTTTCAGGAGGCCAGCGACAACGAATTGGCATTGCCAGGTCTTTGGTTGTCAATCCAGATTTTATTATCTGTGATGAACCGGTTTCAGCTTTGGATGTATCCGTTCAGGCCCAGGTTATTAATATATTAGAGGATTTAAAGACTGATTTCAACCTGACCTATCTCTTCATTGCCCATGATTTAAGCGTGGTCAAGCATATATCTGACAGAATCGCTGTGATGTATTTGGGAAAGATCATCGAATTAACTCAAACCGATGAATTGTTCAATAATCCATTGCATCCTTATTCAAAAGGGTTGCTTGATTCAATCCCCATTCCAAACCCTCATAAGAGAAAAGAAGGAAAACAGCTATTGACAGGCGATGTTCCCTCGCCTGTTGATCCACCTCAGGCGTGCCGATTTGTTTCTAGATGTCCGCAAGCCTTTGACAGATGTAAACGGGAGATTCCCAAGTTACAGGAGATTCAGCCTGGACATGAAGTTGCTTGTTTTCTATACGATTAAAAAAATAATCAGAAAAAGCCCTCTAATGGAGGGCTTTTTCTGATTTTCTATCGTTTAAATTTATTGATATTTCAACCGAAAAGCCAAACCAACCAAACCGGGACCAACGTGAACCAACATGGAAGGAACGATTTTTCCCTCCAGGATATTGTCAACATCTTTTTCTTTGAGTAAAATTTTAAGCTCATTTGCAAACTGTTTCGTATCTTCGTCAGGACCACTGGTATAAATCGCTGCTTGTTCAATTTCACGATTCGTTGTAACTTTCTCGAATATTTCTTTCATCTTTTTTACAGATTTTTTCATTCCACGAGCTTTTGCAGCTGTGTGATAGACCCCATCATTGCCGACTTCAATTATTGGTTTGAGATTCAATACCTCACCAATTGTTCCACTGACTTTCCCGATTCTACCGCCTGCTTTTAGAAATTTTAAAGTTGGAATGACGTAATAAACGTAAAGATCTTGTGGTACGTATTTTTTGAGTTCTTGCACGATTTCATCAAAAGATACATCTTTCTTTCTAAGTTCAACCGCCTTAGCCATCAATAAGCCCGAGCCGATGGAAATACTTAAAGTGTCAATGACCTCTATTCTCAATTCTTTATCTTTATCTGTCAATTCTTTAGCAACAACTTGAAACACACTATGTGTGTTGCTGATGTTGTTAGAAACGTTGATGGCAATTATTTCTTTGAAGCCTTGATGAAGGAGGTTTTCAAAACCCTCTTTTACGTGATTATAAGGTGTTCCGGTTGTCTTTGCAAAATTAGATTGCATGAACTCTAAACATGTTTGCTCATCTATTTCAACGTCATCTTTATATTCACTTTCTCCAAGAATGACTTTCAGAGGTACAATTTCAATCCCCTCTTGTTTAATCAATTCCTGTGGGACGTCACTGGCTGAATCGGTGATTAATCCAATCATATTGAAAAACCTCCCTATTATGGTACATTATGTATCTATTATACATGAAAATGTTGAAAATATCGAAAATCCTTGTAAAAAAAAGCCACGGTAATTAAACCGTGGCTTTTTTTAATGAAATTTATTATTTCTCGTATTCTGACAGCCAACCATCAACATCATTCATGACTGCAGGTACATTAATCAGTAGTGCATCTTGGGCATGCTCAACGGTATAGGAGACTTCTTTTGACTCAAGGACTTTTTCTTCGTTATCCATGATTTCAATGTAGAGTGTATGTCTTAAATCCGTAACCACACCCTTGTCCATTCCCGTGTGACCATCACCCGGTTTTCTGATTTCCAATGATTTGCTTCTGTCTAAGATGACCCTTACAAATTCATAGGCTTCATAGGTCTTGCCATCAGCAGTAAAGGGTTTGTTTTCAACGTAAATGATCTTTTCGTTATTTGCCACCCATCCTTCTGCATCGTGCATCATAGCGGGAATATTCAGCAAAAGTTCTTCAACATTATTTTTGACTTTAAATTTTGCTTCTTTGCTTTCAATCACATTATCGTCGTCATCGAGAATCTCCACAACAACTTTATGGTTAAGTCCTGTTGTTGAAACTTTAGCCCTTCCCAAACTTCGTCCTCTGGGTTTTTTGATCTCAACTGGTTCTCCACCATCTATAGTTACTCGAACCAGATCATAGGGTTCATAGACATTACCGTCAATGGTAAAGGTGTTATTCTCCACGAAAATAATGTGTTCTTTTCCAATCACGTAAAGAAAAACAGCCAATACTATAATGGCAAGAATTAAAACACTTTTAATAATCCAACCTTTCATTCACATCACAACCTTACTCTGAAGTACCTGTGGCTTCTTCTGTGTCGATTCTCAAAGAACGTCTAGCGAATTCCGCTTCTTTGTTCTTTCGCCAGGCATGAAGTGCTAACGCTATCGCTATGATGGCATAAGAAACGAATACCCTGAAATATTCTCCGATTTGTGCTTCGCCCATGAGTGTTTTCCCTGCCCTTGGA
>CAZVPY010000086.1:0-6531 GCA_964629135.1 uncultured Thermotogaceae bacterium
TTCATACTCAAAGAACCTGAATCTTTTGATAAAATAAAAGAGTTCGCCCCTTCTTTCAATGTATACATGAATGCCCCCAAAAATAGTTAAACATAACCGAAACAACTAACACTTTTGTTCATTATACATGAAAAAGGTCGGTAGAACTTGACGCTTTATTTATATTTTTTTTACCATCACTTATCTTTTCGATTTATAACATTTTAGCTACAGAAGTTTTATATAGTAGTTTTCAAAGGAAACATTTAATAGAAAGAGCTATTTCATCTGTATTTCAATGTTCTTCAGCATTTTCTTCTCTTTTTTCTTGAAGATCCTTTGATACACTAGCTTTCAGAGGTCCTAAAACATGATTGATAACACTTTTCAATTTATCTTCATTGATGGGTTTAACAACAAAATGATCAGCCCCGTATTTTAAGGCTTCCAGGACCTTTCTCTTTTGCCCTATTGAAGTGACCATAATCACTTTTGCAAAAGGATATTGATCTTTTAATTCCCTCAGCGCTTCCAGACCTGTTTTTTCAGCCATGACAATATCCAGGGTAATCAGGTCAGGGATCAATTCCCTGAATTTGAAGGGCAAGTGCTTCCCGTTGTCCAGTTCACCAACTACCTGATGCCCCATTTCATGGACAATTCGTTCAATGGTTCTGCGCATTAGATAATTATCATCCACAATCAATATCTTAGCGATTGTACTCATCCCCTTTTATTTTGAAACAAATCACAAACCGCGTCCCTTTGTCTTTTTCGCTGTGAATTTGAATAGACCCATTTATTTCTTCCAAAGCCCTTTTAACCGCGGATAATCCCATACCACCCCCGGAGAAAGCATTTTCTTCTTCACTGGATGAAAACCGTTCTTCTAAGAGGATATCCAGAATTTTTTCTTCAGACATTTCTTCAAGACTTTCATCTGTTAGACCTTTGAAGACCTTTATTCTGTTCTTCAAATCATCAAAGTCAATCCCTTTACCGTCATCCGATATGGTCAAGAGGACATGTTCGTCCTCAAGTCGAAGATGACAATCTATCTTTCCCGCAAGATTTTTTCCCTTGCGGTATCTTTCCTGAGGTATTTCAATACCATGATCAACGATGTTTCTGAAAATATGTACCAGTGAATCCATCAAATGTCCGTAATAGAAGGGGTTTAAAAAAACATCTTCACCTGTGATCTCCGTGATAACACTTTCTTTGCCCAGTTCGACCGATAAATTTTTCGAATAATCACAAAACTTCCTCAATGTGCCACAAAGACTCTTGAATTTGAGTTTATCCAACTGTGCAAAGACCTTATCCTTTCCTTTGATGGATGAATCTCCTCTTATTCGCTCTTTTATTTTTTCCAGATTGGTTTGATTCACGATGATTTGATTGTTATAGCAAGCATCCGAAAGCATTTCAAAGCCAATATATTCTTCTACCTGCTCATTGACTTTCTTAAGGCAGTTGGTTATCTCAAGGCTTTGAAGATCAAGCAACAATTTTTTCGATTCCGATTCAGACAAGTCCTGATCGAAGGTTGAAAGAAGGTTTTCGAGTTTTTCCAAAACCTCATAAATCCCTTGGATGTTTAATTGTCCAAATATTCCTTTAAACGTGTGGGTCTTGATGTATAAATTAAGCAATTCACGATAATTCCCCTTTTCAATTCCTTCAAAAATCGTCTTACCAAAAAAAGTCATGGCCTTGTTGAGAAGCACCTGATAGTTTTCAACATTAGAAACGATGTTCACGATCATGCGCAGTTTTTGTCGCTCATCGTCCAATCGTTCTTGTAACAGCTTTTTTTCAGTGATATTCTTTAAAACGATCAACAACCTTTTTCCTATATTTTCAGTCATGATCATGGAATATCTCACGTTAAAAATCTCCCCGGACCTTTCAACTTCATCCGGCAACAGTTCCAGATAGACATCCGATTTTTCTCTCAGTTCCTGATCATTTAATTGGAATAACTCTGTTAAGATTTCTGCATCGGTTTTTTGATCAAAACCGGTAAATGAGGCAAATATCTCCAAAATACTTTTTCCGCTGATTTCAAACCCAAAAATCTTATCGCATTCTTTTGAATGCTCTGATTGTACGATTAAATCAGGATCCAGCACCAGATATCCTTCTCCGGAGTTATCCAGTATCATCTCGATCTGATGGTTCTTGTATTTAATCAAACGATTCATAATGGTTGATCTTGAATAAAGGTCCTTTAACTCTTTTAAGGAAGTGGCAAGCTTCAGCTGGGTTTCCACACGGGCCAAAACAATTGACGGCACAAAAGGTTTTTTGATGAAATCAACGGCACCCAGGCTCAAACCCTCCTCTTCATCGATGGATTGCCCCATAGCAGATATAAAGATAACCGGAATATCTTTTGTGGTTTCTTCACTTTTCAAAAGCGTACAAACGCTATAACCGTCAAGATCCGGCATCATGATATCCAGCAAAATCAAATCAGGCATGGTGCCAGAGTCAATCACATCCAAGGCCTTCTTTCCACCATGGGCGATGATGAGGTTGTACTTTTTCTCAAGCACAGAAGAGAGGATCTTCAAATTCATCAAGTCATCATCTACCAATAAGATGGTACTTGACTTTTTATCCATCAATCATTAACCCCTTAATTAGAATTAAAATCGGTTTATCTTTTTTTTCATTACATGGTTAATTATAACACTTTATTTTAACATTATAAAAAAAAACCGGAGATGTATTTCAGCAATTCTCCGGATTTTTTTAAACAATGATTTATTTATATTGTTTTTCTATTGACCAGCATAAATCCCATTACAAATAAGCCCGGATGATCTCTTTCACTTTCTCCAAGTCTAAGGGTTTTGAAAGATAATGGTTCATCCCAACTGACAGACATTTTTCCATTTCATTTTTTACAACCATGGCTGTCAAGGCAATAATGGGAACTTCTTGATTTGACTCTCGAATCCTTTTTGCCACTTCATACCCACTGATATCCGGTAATCGAATGTCCAAGAGAATGATGTCCGGTGTACATTGCTTATACAGTTCAAGTGCTTTTTCTCCATTTTCCGCCTTTAATATCTTTGCCCTTTCGCTAATCATTGACACCAATCGTTCTGTAACTTTCATATTCACATCGTTATCTTCAACAATAAGAATCTTTTTGGATTCTTTTTTCTGTTTTGCCATTCCTTTTGGTTTATCTTTTAGAATTTTTGACTCCTGAACCGGTTCATCCCAATAGGGAACTTCCAATGTAAAAGAAAAGGTGCTCCCCTTTCCAAATACACTTTCCACTTTTAAATGGGATTTCATTTTTTTCAACAGGCTCTTGATAATGGCAAGACCGAGACCGGTGCCACCGTATTTTTTGGTGATTGTATAATCTTCCTGGCTAAAGGGTTCCAAGATTCTCTTTAGGTTATTCTCCTTAATCCCGATCCCCGTATCCCGAACGGAAAATTCCAAAGTGCACCTTTTCTTTTGAGTGTTCTTTGAAACCAAAGTGCTTTTTAGCTCAATTTCTCCTTTTTTTGTAAACTTAGCAGCATTACTCAGCAGGTTAATCAGGATTTGTTTAAAACGAACGGGATCAATGACAACATACCTTGGAACATCCTTATCGATAGTGTAAATGAGTTTATTATTCCTTTCATCAGCCTTTAAATTTACAATGGTGGTGGTGTTCTTCATTAATTTAAAGAGATCAGTTTTTTCAGGATTAAGTTCCATTTTCCCCGCTTCAATCTTTGATAAGTCCAAAATATCATTGATGATTTCCAACAAAGCTCTTCCGGAACTCATAATGGTATCCGTGTATTCTTTCTGAGCTTCCGTCAGTTCGGTATCCATTAAAACCGAACAAAAACCTATCACACCGTTCAAAGGCGTTCTGATCTCATGACTCATATTGGCCAGAAAATCGCTTTTCGCCTGATTGGCCGCTAACGCCTTTTCTCTTTCGTTGATTAAATTGTTTTCCAACTTTGCGCGAGTATCAATGTTTAAAAGAATCTGAGAGAAAAATCGTAGAAGTGATTTTTCCTGCTCGGAGTAAACCTTTTTTTCTCTAACCGAATCAAATCCTACAAAGCCTTCGCAATTTGGCCCATTCATAATCGGGATTGTTAAAACACTTTTAATTCCTTGCGGTTCAAGTATTTTTCTGTCGGGATCGTTGATATCCATTGCCTGAACATCCCAAACATAAGCCATTTTACCTTCCTTATGAGGATTGATACATTTGGGCATGGATTCAAATGGAAGTGCTTGAAGGTTTTCTATCTGCGACTCTATTCCATCCATGCACCATTCGTATGTATTAACAGCAATTCTATTTTGCCAATCATATTTAAAAATATAGGCTCGGTCGGCTTTAACAAATTCACCAATTTCTTGTAGTGATTTCTGCTTTATTTCATCAACATCATAATATGATAAATTGATGTACTTTGAGGCCATATTCATGAGAATACGCTGAAACTCCGTTAAACGGGTCAGCTCTTCTTCGGTTTTTTTCAATTTGTTAATATCCAGATGCGTTCCAAACATCACACTTGGCTTCCCATCCGGGGTCCATTCCAAAACCCTTCCCCTTGAAAGGATCCAAACCCAATTTCCGTTTTTATGCTTAAATCGGCATTCACATTCAAATTGTTCGATTAATCCTTCGAAATGCTGATCCAAATAGCCTTCCAGTTTTTTTAAATCTTCAGGATGCATCAAACTCTGCCATTTTTTTGTTGTTAAGGGGAACAATTCTTCAACAGTATAACCCAACATTTGAACCCAATGATCGTTAACAATCTGGGTATCTTCCTGAATATCCCATTGCCAAGTCCCCGCTTGAGTACCTTCTATGATGTTGATTAAATCCAGTTCCTTTTTCTTGATTTCACTAAAATCGCGAATAAAGCCCATGATAATCCCATTCTCTTTATCGAAATAGGACGCGTTAATGGATACATGGATCAACTGGCCTTTTTTATTAATAATCTGATTGTCTACAACAACTTGCCCCTTTTCATCCAATTCTCCTCTGGCTATTTTTGTTTTTCTAGCACCATGATCTTGCATCAGCTGATATATTTTCATCTTCAATAACGCTTCTCTGGAATAACCTGTTAACTGACAGGCCTTCGGATTCACATCAATAATTTGACCTTGTTTATCATGAATAAAGATGGCATCGTTAGAATTTTCAAAAATTCGCAAGTACTTATCCTGAGATTCTTCTTTTAATTCAACCAATTCCTTCTCATGGCCAATATCGTGAAAGATAGTGGTAAAATATCCTTTTTCTGTGGAAATGACTTCTATTCGATACCATTTCTTTAAGGGGGAGGAATATTGTTCGATTTTTTTCTTGGCATTTCCCTCCAAAGCGATTTGTCCGTAATAAGTAATCCAATCAAATTTATCCCGCTTTAATCCCGGAAGAACGGTTAATGCACTTTTATTCAGAATCTTTTCTCTTTTCAACCCCGTCATCTTTTCAAAAGCGGGATTGACATCCAAAAAGAGATAATCCATTGGATTCCCATTCTCGTCCAATATGATTTGATGCCTTGCAATCGCCGTATCCGAACGTTCAAATATCGCTTTTATCCATTCATTAGATCCCATATCTGCCACAACCTTTAGGTCTTACATTCTAAAATAAATCTAAAATCATTAGAGAAAAAGTGAACTAAAACCATTTTACTTTACACGATTATACACGATATGAAGATATTTCACAAACTCAAAATATATAAGTTACAATTAAAATAATTCAAACATAATACAATTGTAATTTATTAAGCCCGAACTGCATTTATTCACAAGGATCTATTATAAATCAAATGGCATGACAATCCATCAGATATCCTTAGCTGCATTTTTCTCAAGAATTTTATTTAACAAAATCGGCTGTATCTGAGGATATGTTAAATTTTCCGGTAACCGATCAAAAAAACCAATCTCACCAATTTCAAACTCTGGAATAGTGCCTATTTCATCAATATAAGCCTTGTATAAAATGCCAAAAGAACCAATACCGTTTCTTGTCACAGAATACCCGCACACTCTTTCAAGGAAAAATTCAAGAGCCCCGGTTTCTTCATACAATTCTCTTTTGGCAGCTTCAAATGCACTCTCATATTCTTCCCGATGTCCCCCTGGAATCTCCCATGTTGATCGCTCTCTGTGTTTGACCAAAACAAGTTTTTCGTTGTAAAATGCAGAAATGACGACATAGACAATCTTTTCTCTTTCTATTAGCTCATTGAAAAAGTCAACTTTAAGCAATTGCTTTTCCCCTTTTTGAAAAAAATAAAATCTTTTAAGATTATCATATCCAAATGAAAATTATCAACCGAGACGATCTTTTTAGGCGACTCAGTTTTTTAAATTATCGTTAATTTCATGCGAAGATGAAAGTGCGTATCAAATGATGGTATGATCGTACTGCAAAAACTTTTCTTTTGGCTGATTACGTAAAAATTATCTTTGCTATTATTCTACGGGAGGACACACAGGTCCTCCCCTACATTGCTCATATAGAGGTTT
>CAZVPY010000087.1:0-6438 GCA_964629135.1 uncultured Thermotogaceae bacterium
TTTTTGTTTCTTTTGATTTTTCCGCTTCTCATTGCTTGCAAAACAATCCCAATTTCAAACCCGGAAAATCCAATACAAGAGGAAGAAAACACCTATTATTGCGCCACAACCGGTAATGATAACAATAACGGTAGCAAAGAAAAGCCCTGGAAAACACCTGGGTATGCAGTTCGACAGCTTCAACCCGGTGATACGTTAATCATCCAAGCAGGCGAATATATTTTAAGTCAATTCCCTGACGATATCCTAACCATCCCATCCGGAACTTCACAAAAACCAATTACTGTTAAAGGTGAAGGATTTGACAAAACGATTCTAAAAGGGGATGATAATCTTTACGCAATGGTCATTTTGGATAACGTCTCACATGTAACAATCTCGGACATGGCACTCACCAACAACGAATTAGGTTGGGTCAGAGACGGTATCTGCGGTGTTAACCAATCCATAAGTTACCTTACGCTTAAAAATCTTAATATTCATCATATTGATGAATTTGGCATTAACTTTAAAGATGTTCAAGATTTGAGAATTGACAACTGTACCATCACCTATTGCGGTTTTGGTTCAATAGGCGGACCTTCCGGTGAGACAGGTTGGCAAAATTGCACTATCATTAACAGCACTTTATCCTATTCAGGACATTATTACAGGGGTCTGTTTGATAACCCGGAACTTCCTTATTCAAGACCGGATGGTATTGGGCTGGAACCATCTGTCGGACCAGTTAAGGTTGAAAATTGCATCGTGGAACATAACAGGGGAGACGGGATCGACCTGAAAAATCAAAACAGCTTTGTTTCCAAATGTATCGTGGCCAACAATTATGGTGATGGCGTCAAATTATGGGGTGATGGCACTCTAATGGAAAACTGCCTGATCTACGGTACCGGTGATGGAGACATCCAATCACCATGGTGTCCTTTGGTCATCGAGCAAACACAAGAAGCAAATGCTCATTTCACCATTAAAAACTGCACCATACACGACAATCCTCAAAGACGTTCTTATTCTATGTATTCCCAATACAACGATCCCACACCGTTAAAACTAACCATCATCAACTGTACATTCTCAGATTCCTACGGCATGGCCTATTTTGGTGAAAATGTGGATCTTGCCATTTACAATTCTAATTTTTACGCTCCCAACAGAAATCATCAGATCATTTATAAAGGAGTAGAATATACAATTGAAGAATTGGAAAACTGCACATTTGGTGAAAACATCATTTCTGTTGATCCGCAATTCATCAACCCGGTTTGGGGAACAAATGGCGGCAATTATCATTTGAAAATAAACAGCCCCCTGATTGATCAGGGGACCTCTGTAAATGCTCCCGAAGATGACCTAAAATCAACATCAAGACCACAAGGATTAGAAACAGATATCGGAGCTTATGAACAGTAATTTGTAATTTTTTTATTGTTTACCAAATCATTTTAAATCCAGAGAAATTCATATGGGGACAACGTTAATGTTTCTTCATTTAATTTAATCGTCGTTCCCAGAAGATCCTTATTCTTTGAAATAACTTCCGGTGGAATGATGCTGATTTGTCGATCAGAAAGATTCTGAATGATCATCACTTTTTTTTCTTGATCATCTTCCATAAACCTGTTATAGGCAAGCACTTCCTTTCTCGCTTTTCCATCAGAATCTTTGACCGATAAAAACGCTAAAGCCCCTCTTCCCAAAACAGGATGTGCCTTTCTGGCGGCTATAATCATGCACATGAACGAGTATATATTCGAAGCGAGATTATCACCATTCAACTTTTCTTCCACTTCATCCCAATTAATTCGTCCTCGAACCAGGTATCTTGAATCCTTGATCTTCGTTAACTCAACTTGTTCAGTATAAAAACTCATGTCGTTGGTCTTTGCAAATTCATCTCCGTAAAAGACAATGGGCGTACCCAACAGGGAAAACATGATGGAATAGGCAAGTTTAATTCTCTTGGGATTCTCTTCAAAAAGAGTAGCAAGCCTTGCAGAAATCCCTTCACCTTCTCGGAAATTCCATAATGGATCTTTCACATAAAAATCAAAAACCGTTTTTCTTTCTTCCGGTGTAACCATTTCCAAAGTCAATTCATCATGGCAGCGTAAAAACATCATCCATTGACAGTTATCCGGAATATCCTGCGGTGTAAAATCAGGTGAAAGTGCCATCTGCACGGCTTCATTGGATTGTTCGGCCAAACTTCTGTAAATACGCGGCATCACGGGAAAATGATAGGCCGCATTACATTCATCCCCGTTACCAAAGTATTCAACTACTTTTTGGGGGGGTTGACAGGCCTCGGCAAGCAATAGTGTATCTTCTTCAATATAATCAAGAGCTGCACGGAAAAATTTTACAACTGTATGTGTTTTTGGAAGGTTTTCGCAAATGGTTCCCTCCTCTTTCCAAATGTAGGGAATAGCATCTGCCCGAAAACCGTCCAACCCCTTTAGTTTCCAATTCACAAGGGTCTTCGTCATCTCAAGCAATACTTCAGGATTACGATAATTCAAATCAGGTTGTATGGCAAAAAAACGATGAAAATAATACTGAGAAGTATTTTCTTCCCATTCCCAGTTACTGGAGCAAAGCCCTTTAAAGATGATTCTGGCTTCCTTGTATTTTTCTTTTGAATCACTCCAGATAAAATAATCTCTTTTTGGACTGTTTTTATCGGAAATGGCTTCTTTAAACCAAGGATGCTCTATAGAACAGTGATTCAATGCAATATCAAAAATAACCCGCATGCCTCTTTTATGAGCCTCCAACAAAAATTCATCAAAAACTTGCTCATCCCCACCCGTTAATGAATCACGTATCTTAGTATAGTCGGAAATATCAAAACCGGCATCTTTCATTGGGGACTCAAGGATTGGCAAAAGCCAAAGGCATGTTACGCCAAGCGTTTCGAGGTAATCCAATTTTTCAATAAGACCTTGAATACTTCTATTAAACAGGTCCACATAAAGGGAATAAACGACAGCGTCTTTATACCAATCATGAGTGTAATCGTTAAAAAAGGGAACATATTTTTTTTGGGATTGATTTAAAAATCGTAAAAATTCTTGAAAGCCAAAAGCGTTTAAGGTATTTTTCTCATAAAGATCTTGATAGAGTTCGTTCCAAAGATTTTCCAACTGTCCGGTACTCATAACATCACTCCCAGTATAAGAATACCTTTCATTATATCAAAAAAAGCAGGATCATCCTATAACACTGTTTAAATCTTCAGATGAAAGGTACGTGGCAAAAAAAAGATTGTCTCCCACTTTTAATCCAACACCATAACCATCCAGGGTTTTCTCATCCAATTCAGTCAAATCCAAACGAAATACCGATGGCTTTCCGGACAAACCTGAAAGACGATATTTCACTTTCAAAAAATCCACCACGATATTCTCAAAAGAAGAAATTCCTACACCGGGTTCAAAGACATTGATCTTTTCTTGTGTTTGAAGTCCAATTTGGCTTAAAAAGGACAACAAATAAGCATCCTTTAAATCTTCATTCACTTCTTTTTCGTAAACCACATGCCCCAAAGGGGTATCGTTATTTCCTATTGTAATCCTTTTTTTATTATCATCGTTTTGAGGAGTTTCGTATAGATTTATCTCTTTAAAAGTAGCGCTCATCGTGTTTTCAGCTAACATATTGAGTTGTTGCAATAAAAAATCAGTGTCCTTAACTTGTTCAATCTCTTGAAGGTTTTCTGAAAGGTATCCCATCTCCGTGACGATTTGTTGAATATACTCAGTTTGTTCCTGAATCTTATTAAAAGCATCTACATTTGAAAAGGCTCGTTTGATTTCAGCGGGTACGATATCATCCAAAACACTAAGAATCTCTTTTTTATAATAATTCTCCAACACCGATTCGCCAATGAAGATAAGAATATCAAGTCCTGACTCGGTTTTAATACCATAACATTTTTGATAATCAAAAGAAACTTGGCACTCTATTCTCCCCTGCTCAACTGTTTCGGAATAAATCAAAGGATCGCTAAAAATACTTTTTCCAAGATCAACGGAATAACTTAATTTAAAACGCTGTGTATCGTTGATTCTTTCATAAATCGCAACGAACTCAGCTTGGAACATCTCTTTGATTGCATCACAAATATTTTTTGCCAGCTTCGTTTCATCAAATGTTGAGAGTATGGTAACAGAAAAATTCTTTAAAATTTCAAGTATAAATTCAAACTGACTCACCAGAGATTCAATTTCCTGATGCTTGGTTTGCTCTTTGATTAAATATCTGGATTTTTGAAGCAAGGAAGTCAGCGTCCTTAGAATAGAAATTTCCTCTTCTTGAAAAGAAGATTCTCGGTGGAAAACAATAAAGAATTGCTCGCTATCTCCTTCAGAAATACTTGAAACAAGATATCTTTTATCCTCTATAACCGATCCGGGATAACATCGTACAAACTTATCCATCACTTCAGGAAATTCATTATGTCCAGTGCTACCTACTTTTTTAATCTTACCCACCCCGGTACAAGCATAAGCCGCCGCAGATGCTGTAAATACCTCTCCGAGGGAATCGATAAGAATATTCAATAAAACTTCAACGGGAAAGGGCTCTAAAAGAGAAGGAATCAACTTTTCTATACTTAGCAATTGATAAGTAAATTTGGTTAAAGTATTTTTATCCCGATTGAGTTCTTCCAAAGCGGTAGAATGTTCCCAATAATTTCTCAAGAGAGCTTTGATCTCCTTATCAGAAGATTTTGTAAGAAGACAGTGCTTATTATCACTGGCGAATATCTCGCCATTGAAATTCGAAAGTGCTTCTTCCAAACTGTCGTACTCGAACTGAGTTATTTTGACCTTTCGAGCATCGACCACTCTCCAAATCTCATCAGTATCCTTAAACAATAATACAGCGGGAGCCAGTATTTCAACCATATGTTGCTTGGCCTCAGGAGTACCCAATGATTTGATTAGTTCTATTCCAAACATTCTTTCACAATCCCTTTCTTATCTGGATCGTAGTATAGTTTAACAGGTTTTAAAGCAGTCATTTTAATCTCTTTTCCTTTTATTTTTAAATCAATTTGATCGGTGTCGGATAAAATTTTGACCATGCCTTCCCCTTCTACTTTTTTAAGTACTGTATTGATTTCCTCAATGACTTCTTTCACCTCTGCTGATTCATGTTGACGTTTCTGATAATACCCAGGTGTATATTGCAGTTTATCTACATTCTCCTTTTTAATAGATCGCAACTGGACGGAAAGGTAAATTAATTTCTCCTTCAGCTCTTTTTCTCGAGTATGTAGTTCCTTTAAGGTTTTCAAGTACATTCCCCTTTGAAATCCCTTAACCTTAATGCCACGATTTTTTTGGGACATTTTATATCGTTTCAGCTCTACTGACACATTGGCATCAACCATTGAATTTATGATTGAACCCTTGCTGCCGTTCACATATACACTGCCTTCACAAACCACATCAGAATTCATGATATATTCATTCACATAGATATTTTTTTTCACATTCACCGTTGTGTCTTGTATAAATTTCGCCTTCAAGTCTCCATCACATTCAATGGTCGTCTTTTTATTTCCCATAATCCCCAACACAACCGAAAGATCTCCACCAGTTTTTACAGTGGTTTTTTCTTCCACACCACCTTCGACAAAGACACTTTGCTCACTTGTAACAGAAAAACCGGTTCTCAACCACCCGCCAATAAACACATTCACATTCGAATCAATATTCCCGGTCTTATAATCCACATCCCCGGAAATTTTTAGGACAGGTTCCAGTTCCAAATGATTGTTTTTCACTTGCAAAACGCCATCTTTTTTTGCATAAACAGCTTGTTCTTCCTTCTCGAAATCTTTGCTGAAACGGTAAGGTGTTTTTTTGGGGGGTGAGGGGAGAATTTTTTTCCCATAAATCGTTTGACCAGGGGTTCCTGTGACAGGGGGCATGATTTTGCAAATCTTTTCCCCTTTATTGACATATGTAAAAATATCCAAATTATAATAATCAACGTTTTCCTTAGCCGCTACGGATGAATGTGTTTCAGGGAATTTTACATACCACTCAACACTTTCATCCCTTGATTTACCTGGAGAAATGCCTTTTGCAACTAAAATTCTATCTTCTGATTCGTTGATTTGATTTTGAATATCCTGAACAGCTATTATAGTTTTAATCCCTTCTCTGCTTAATTCTTCAAGAATGTCATCTGTACTGCTTTTTTCGATAAAAGTTACATAAGCGGCCATTAAATCGGGAGATACATCAATATTGAAGTTTTTGGTTCTTTTTTCAATTTTTAGGGTTGTTTCTTCATGACTTTTGCTGAAGTTCTGTATGGTTAGATAAGGAACCTTTCCTTGGAGTTTTGATAATAGGTCTTTCATCTCTTTCATACTCAAAGAACCTGAATCTTTTGATAAAATAAAAGAGTTCGCCCCTTCTT
>CAZVPY010000088.1:0-4645 GCA_964629135.1 uncultured Thermotogaceae bacterium
TGGAAAGGCTCTTTAACAGGGTTGTCTTTCCGGAATTGGTGTAACCAATGATGGAAACCATTGAAGTATTGGCATTCAGTCGTCTTTGTCGTCTGGTTTCCCGCTGTTTTTTTATTCTGGCCAACTGTTTTTTCAAAAGCGAGATGCGTTGTCTGATGGTTCTCCTGGAAACTTCCAACTTGGTTTCACCAGGTCCTCTGGTACCAATCCCTCCACCCAATCTTGACATCTCTTTTCCCATTCCAAGGATTCTTGGAAGTAGATACTCCAGCTGGGCAAGCTCTATTTGCAATTTCCCTTCTTTTGTCGTTGCATGCCGGGCAAAAATGTCCAGTATCAGCTGAATCCGGTCAATCACTGGGCAATCCAACACCGCTTCAATATTCCTTAATTGGGTTGGACTGAGTTTATTGTCAAAGACAACCAAATCTATTTTACGTTCCAGTACAATCGGTTTTAACTCATTCAATTTGCCTTTTCCCAATAATGTAGCGCCATTTAACTGATCTCTCAACTGATGGATTGTCTCAACTACTTCTCCACCCGCTGTTTCAATCAGTCCTTTCAACTCTTCTTGCATTTCTTCAAGTTCCATCAACGAAAGTCCTTTCAAACCCACGTTTACAATCAAAACACGTTCCATAAATCACCTGCTAACGGCATTTTGCCGCTGTTTTGTTCATCTCTGTAGTTATTTAGTTGAAAAATTGTAAGATTGATTTTCAAAGGGCAAGTATCATTCCTTTTTCGCCGGCATAAGTTGCCATTACCGGTCCCATATCGTTGATAATGATTTCATTATCGTATAACTGCTCCATTTCAGATTTAAACTTTTGAGCATCCTCCATATTATCGACATGGGTAATCCCAAGAATCTTATACCTTTCAGGTTTGAGTGTATGAATAATGTTGGAAATTTCTTCGATAAACCGTTTTCTGCCTCGAACCTTCTTTTTAACTTCTACTGCGCCATCAATTCCTTGGGCAATGACCTTGATATTGAGTAATTTAACGATGCCTCCCTGGAATTTGTTCAACCTGCCACCTTTGACGATATTTTCAACGGTAAACAAGGGGATAATGATTTTAACGGCTTTTCTGTATTTGATCAATACCTCAAGTATCTCTTCCTTATTTGCACCTTCTCTTGCCATTCTTGCCGCTTTTAGAACCTGTGCACCGTGTGAAAGAGAGCCTGCAAGCGAATCGAAGATGGTAATTTCTTCTTTCATCATCTTGGAAGCCATAAAAGCTGACTGATACGTTCCGCTGAGCTTTGAAGAGATGGTGATACACAACGGGGTATCGCCTTCTTTTTCAATCTTCAGAAATTCCTCCTCAAATTCCAATGGCGAGGGTTGAGACGTCTTGGGCAGATTCACTGATTGCCTCATTTTTTCCCAAAATTCATGAGGCTCCAAGTTGATCCGTTCTTTATACTCCATACCATCGATATTAACATTCATGGATACCATGCGGATATCCAGTTCGTTTATAAACTTATCAGGCAGATCACAAGAACTATCCGAAACAATCTTTACCATTTCAAAACCTCCTGATATGATTATACAACATTTCATCAGGTTAAACAAAAAGTCTAAAAAAACACCAAACTATTCAATTTAAATATTAGAACATAAATTTTATTAATTAGATAATAAATATTTTTAATATCTTACTTGACATTATTTATTTTTTATTGTATAATTCATTAGAAAACAAAAAATATTGATTTGGTGGTGAGGTTATGAATATCAACAAGAAAAATTTTTATCTTTACGCTTTGGGACGTTTGGTTTCCATTATTGGTTCCGGTATACAGATGATCGCCATTCCATTATTTATTTTAGATTTAACCGGTTCAGGAACGATTATGGGGACATTTGTCTTGGTATCAAATCTGCCCCGACTTATTTTTGGGCCCTTTGCAGGGGTTTTGGGAGACAGATTTGACAGAAAAAAGATCATGGTGTACATGGACTTCGCCAGAGGAGCAATCATCTTGCTGCTTGCACTCATGACTCGAATGGATGCCCTACAGATATCCGGGTTGCTCATTGCACAGTTTATTATCTCCACCATGGATATTACTTTTGATCCGGCCACTCAAGCCATGTTGGGAGACATTGTTCACAACAACGATTTGAATAAGGCCAATTCCATAATTCAGGGGATCAATAGTTTTTCTTTTATCGTTGGACCGGCCATGGGTGGAATTCTTTACGGGTTATTTGGCATTGAAGTGGTTTTTTTAATCAATGGGATCTCTTTTGTGCTTTCGGGTTTGAGTGAGATGTTTATCAACTATCATCAAACAACGGAAAAGGTAAAGATCAATATCAAATCAACACTGGTTGATATAAAAGAAGGCTTTGTCTATTTAAAGAGTATGAAAGGGTTACTTTTATTACTTATATTCGCTATGCTTTCCAACTTCTTAATGGCCAGTATGTTTTCTGTCTTGGTTCCTTTTTTCGCCAGAGAAGTTGTGGGTTTCTCAGGCCAACAATTTGGCTTTATGGAAACCAGCTGGGTAGCAGGTATTTTAATCGGCAATATCATTCTGGGCGTCTTTTTATCAAAGAAAAAAGCCACCTCTTTGTTTAAAACGGGAATCATCGCGGAATCTTTTCTCTTCATGGGGTTTTCCATTATCGCATACCCGTTTGCCGTCACGTTCTTTGGAGGAAGCTCCTGGTTGTATTTCAGTGTCATAGCCGTGATATTTGCCATGACCGGTATCTTTAACGCGCTGGTCAATACACCCATGCTCACCCTTTTTCAAAAGAAGGTGTCATCTAATTATCGCTCCAGAGTCTTTTCAGTTATCGCGGTACTAACCCAGCTCATTGTACCGGTGGGAGCCTTTTTATTCGGGTTGGGACTGGATCATTTTGACGCCCATCATCTGATCCTTGTTGGATCAGTGGGAAATATGGTGATTACTTTTCTCTTCCTCATCATCGGCATGACAAAAGCGCTGGCAGACGAAGAATCGGTCAATTGTGCGAAATCCGGCGGAAAAGAAACCGTAGAGGTCGCTTAAAATCATTCGTTGATAAGTTTTTCCAGGATTTGATAAAAGGCTTCTTTTGCATGTCTTTCACGCCAGGGATAATGACCGCATTTTGATAAAACAAAACACTTTGCATCCACCCCCTCTTTATTGAGGGGGCTTTTTACACCTTCTACCGGATGTGGGTCGTGGTCCCCATGTATAACCTTTATGGGACATTGAACACTTTTCAAAGCGCTCTTGAGTTCTCCCGTTTTTCGTCTTTTTGAAGCTTCCCCCCAAACCTGCTGATAAATCTTCATGTCCACCTTTTGTTTATCATCATTATCAATATGGTCAACCTCATAAGAATCTAAATCAGAAATGAGTTGACCCGCTTTTGCAAAGTGTTCATTAGCCTGAATCTCATCTTCATCGTTGATTTTCACAAAATGTTCCGATAGTTTTTCCTTTGCTTTTCTGGTCATTCGATTCGACCTTGTTTTTTCAATATGATTGACGTACTCTGTATCAAAAGGCCCTGAAGAGATGAGGATCAACTTATCTACCTGTTCAGGATGAGCATTTTCATAATAAATACTCAACCATGATCCCCATGAATGACCCATCAAAATCACAGGTTGTTCCCCAATAGAAGAAATAACTGAAAAGATTTCTTCAATCTGCTCATCAATACTGATCCCTTGGTTGAGAATCTCGATGACACCAAATTTTTTACCAAGTTCTTCGCACAAATCATACAAAGAACCACTTGCCCCGGGTCCCCCGTGAAGGGCAATCACTTTGTAAGGCTTTTCCCCATGCGTTCTGTATAGGTTATTCTTCATTTCATTAACAACCCCTAACCCTCTTTGAGGTATTTCCTCAATATCATACCATGTGACTTTAACATGGAAAACCGTTGATAAAAGGCTTGCATATTCTCATCGCAGGTCAAATCCACACAAGTAATGTGGGATAATTGTTTAAGCATTATTGTCATCAACTGTGTTCCGATCCCCTTGTTTTGATAATCGGGTAATACCTCCAACATGGGAATAAAGGCAAAGTTCACATTATCACTTAAAGCATTGATAAAGCCGATAACTTGATTCGATTCCGTATCCCGAGCCAATACAAAACATTGACTGTTTTCCAGTATCTGAAAATGCTGTGCAGCTGTTAGTGGGCTCGACCAGCCTACAAAAAATCCCTTCAATTGGTTTTTACTGATATTATTCAAATCTTTCTGATAGATAATCATTAAGTCCCTCCTGTGTGATACCTTCCTCGCTATCATAACACAATCATAAGAAAAGCTCTTTTTTAAAAATATCATGAGATGGTTCCGCTGCAAAAACTCTTTTTTTCGACTGATTGCGTAAAATAATCTCTGCCATTATTGTGCGGGAGGACACACAGGTCCTCCCCTACATTGCTCATATGGCGGTTTTCATGTCTTTGTAGGGGAGGACCTGTGTGTCCTCCCGCGAATGAGTTTATAATTGATAATTACAAAATCACCCTTTTTGCACTGGAACCATGAGATGATCTCACACAAAGATTCTAGAATATGTTAGAATAACAAGAACCAAATCTTAGGAAGTGATGAGAATCAAAAAACTTTTCTTGCAGCTTTTATTTGTTTTT
>CAZVPY010000088.1:4655-6415 GCA_964629135.1 uncultured Thermotogaceae bacterium
AATCTTCGTACTCACATTTATTATCATCTTTCTGTACAATTTTCTAATGTCAGGTATCATCAGCTTAGAATGGCAAATGCCTCTGATTTTCTCAGCACTCATCACAATATCATACATGATAAAGTATTTTTCCGATAAAAGAAAGAAAAAAGATGATGATAATCAGAGTTTGTGAATAAATACTTTATAAAAGGGTGGAGAAGAATGAAAAAAAGAAAAAAGAAGATTTTAATCATTGTCTTGTTAATCGTTGCCGCAGTTGTGATAGTCGGTGGTTTTATAATAAAAAACCTCATCGATAAATTGGATGAGGGGTTGGAAGAACTCATGACATTGGAAATTGAGAATGTGGATGTCTCTGAGATTTCTGATGGCACTTATTCTGGTTCTTACAAGCAGTTTCCCATCGATGTGCAGTTAACAGTGATGGTTAAAAATGGAGAAATTCAAGATATAAAAATAAATAAACATATCAACGGTAAAGGTAAAGAGGCTGAGGAAATAACAAAGGACGTGATTGCTCAACAATCTCTTGAAGTGGATACCGTGACCGGTGCCACTTACAGCAGTATTGTTATCTTAAAGGCAATTGAACAGGCATTTATAAATTAAGGCCTCTGAGTTATTCAGCAGCCCCTGATTAGCAGGCGGATTGTTTATAAACCCGCCCGCTACTTTTATTAATTGTATCTTTAATAATCTGGACTATATCGTTGAGGAACACTTAATCCCAATATTCTTGCATAATCCTTTTCCCAAGCAGAATCAAAACTGTCGCTGTATAAAATTACTTTTGGAGAAATCCCCAAAACGGATGCGCATTCAACAATATCCCACCAGTTATCTAAAGAGCCATAAATTTCCAAATCCTCCAAAAATCCACTGGTCCATTCCCCACCTGTATCTTCCGGGTTGGGGTCATTTGGTCCATCAATATCTCCATAAGAGCTTTTCTCACTGTCAGTAGCTGTTAAAACGATCGCAACATTTGATAAAGCGGATAAATCATCTACAAAACTGCCGCTTTTACAGGCATCAATAATGACTTTAAATGTAATAGAAGGAAAATCAGTAATCATTTCAGAAAACTCTGCTGCAGTCATTCTGGAATTGCCCATTACTAACTCATCTGTGCTTCCATGAGTTACTATGTAGATAGAACAGTCATTAACTCCAGCGTCTTCCATAGATTGAATGGCATTTCTTAAGTGTGTTTCTGTGTTGTTTGGAGGTGCCAACTCTTCTGTTTCTGACATAGCCGTAAAACCATCGTAAAATTCTCCCATGTTCTCTGCATCCGTTGAGATACCTGCATCGGGATACTGCCCGGGATCGTTCCCATTCACAACAATGGATCCTTCAACCTCACCATCCCCATTGCTGACAAGTTTACCCGTTCTTTTTCCTTTTACTCTTCTTTCATCACACAAAATGTTGTTGGTGAAGTTCTGCCAAACGTTTTTCGCATAATCGGCAGCATAAATGTCTCCTGTCATGGTTGGCGTTCCATTCAATGTTGGTGTCCACAGGGCATCATAATCCATCAGGATATCTCCGGGATTTTTTGAGACAATGATATAGGTTACCTGATGTGCAAATCTTGCAAGGGGATCCAAATCAACAACGAAGAAATAACCGTTACCTCCAGCAACCTGATCACCCTTTGGTGTAAAGGGGTCATCCTCTTTGATAATATCTCCTGTTAAAACTTCTCCGATATAGAAGATGATGCGGTTTGTCTGTGTGGAAGTGCTGGTTTC
>CAZVPY010000089.1:0-6380 GCA_964629135.1 uncultured Thermotogaceae bacterium
AAAAAACTCTTGAGAAGTGGTCTACAATTTTATTTCGATGGACTGCAGATAGAACACCTAGGGTAATTCCCAAAACGGTAGAGATGATAATCGCGAAGATGGTCAGTTCCAACGTTGCGGGAAAATAGTTGTTAATATCCTGCATAACCGGGTTGTTTGTTCTCAGTGAGAGACCAAAATCTCCTACAACAGCGCCTGTTATAAAATTATAAAATTGAACAATGAGTGGTTTATCGTATCCGAGTTGAGCTTCAACTCTTTTTATGACTTCATCAGGTGCGTTTCCACCGAGCATAGCTGAAATGGGATCGGCAGGGATAACATGTGCAATGAAGAAAACGATGCAGGCAACTCCGAATAAAACCAAAACCATTAATAAAAGTCTTTTTAAAATATAAGTCCAAATATTCATTGATACACCCCGATCTTAAAAAAACTCCAGAAACTGGGCATTTCCCAATAGGTATAAGGAAATGCCCAAAGCGTCTAACTTAAATGGTTATAAGTTATAACTCACTGGAGTTTGTTTTATTGAATTTTATTTGGCAAATCCACCCCAATTAAAGGTCATGGAATAACCATATGCTGAATCGTAGAAATTCTTGACTTCTTCTCTGACACCCCAGTATTCTACGGATTGGTAGAACATGGCAAATGGTCCATTTAAATGCCAATAGGTAGTCAGGTCTTCATAAATCTGTTCACGTTTGTCAGGATTCGTTTCAAATCTTCCGGCTTCAGCTAAAGCATCGGCATAGTCATCATCCCATGCACATCTGTAGGCTAACTGACCTGCATCATAGCTTGCCATTGCCATTGCCAGATTATCTGCATCGGCATAGTCATTTCCCCAACCGGCGATAATGAGCTGATGACCTTGAGCCCTGTATTTAGGATACATCTGAGAAGCTTGCATGATAACGATTTCAGCGTTTATACCAACTTTCTTAAGGTCTGATTGTATTTTTGCGGCTTCATCCTGTCTGGTTTGTGAATTGTTAGTGAGCAGTTCCACATCAAAACCATCGGGATAACCCGCTTCAGCAAGAAGTTCTTTGGCTCTTTCGATATTTTGATCGAAAGGATTTTCATCTACATAGCCAAAATAACCTTTAGGAACAAAACCCTGTACTTTCAGGGCGTAACCAGCCATGATGACATCTACTATCTCGTCATAGTTAATGGCGTATTTGATGGCCAATCTTACTTTTGGATCCTGTAAAGGACCCCATGAAGCGTTCATAGCCAAATATTCGTTGGAATGACCAGGGGTTTGAACGACATTAACGCCATCCACTTTTGCTACTTCATCCAACATCATTGGATCCAGATCCCATGCTACATCTACGTCACCTTTTTCAAGCAACAGTCTTTGGTTGGAAGGCTCCGGTACATCTCTGAACATGATTCTCTTCAGGTTTGGCTTTTTACCATAATAGTTTTCGTTTGCTGACATAGTGATCATTGTGTTTCTTTCCCATACATCGAGAACATATTGTCCGGCACCTGCACTGTGGTCTGTTAACCATCCGTTACCCATATCGCCATCCACTTCATGTTCCAGTGCCAAGTCCTTGTTAATAACGCCACCCCAGCTGTTATCCATAATACCGAGAACGATATTTTCAGCATAAGGTGCATCAAAGGTCATGGATAATGTTTTTCTGTCGATTTGGACAATCTTTTCATCCATATTGTCCATATTGATACCAATGCTTTCGAGAAGCCATACAGAAGGACTTCCCAATGATAAGTATCGCTTATAACTCCATACTACGTCTTCTGCCAAAACTTCTGTTCCATCTGCAAATACAGCTTCATCTCTTAGTTTGAATGTGTAAGTCATGCCATCTTCTGAAATGGCCCATGATTCTGCCAATTCTGGCTGAATAACCAATGCTTCATCCACATTCTTGAATCCTACAAGATTGTCATAAAGTGCATTCAGCGTAACAGCCGGCAACACCTCGTAACAAATAGCGGGATCCAAAGAGATAAAGATTTCCGTATTGGCAGCCATGACCAATGCATCTTTGGGGGTTCTTGATGGTGCACCAAATACAGTCAATCCGAACAACAACGACATAACCAGAACTAGAACAACAACGATGTTCAACTTCTTCATAAAAAAACACCTCCGTTAATTTTCCCTAATTAAGGGATTTTAAGTAAACGTCGAGATTTTTGTAACCTTCTTTTTCTATGTCCATGACTTTCTTAACATTTTTTTCTGCTTTATCTTTGCTGTTTAAGATGAGCATGTTGGTGATGATGTGTATAACTGCCAAAGGGGCTGCATAAGAATTAATGCGCAGCAAAGAGGCGGTTTCTGAAAGAATGATCAACGATGCCAGTTTTGAAACGGGACAGGTGAGTGAATCCGTTAACAGGCAAATGGGTGTGGAACGTTTTTTGGCTATGCCTGAAACAAAGTTGATTTCACGAGAATAGACCGGGAATGAAATTAAAAACAACACATCTCTTTTGGACATTCTGTTTGTTTCCAGGGCAAAATCTGAAACGGATCCTCCTAAGACAAAAACAGGTTTTTCAATGACACTTAAAAGGGAATATTCCATCATACGGGCGAGGTTTGTGCTCATGCCAAAGCCTGAAATGAAGATCTTATCGGCTTCCTCAAGGTATTTTACTACTTTGAATATTTCCCTTGCTTTGACCCTTTTGAGTGTCGTTTCTACGTTTTTCAACTCATTGTTTCCAAGTTCTTTCAACTGTTCTTCCTTAGAAGCGGCGTCCAATGTGGTTAATTTTATTTTTTCATAGGGACTCAATTCTTTTTTGATTTCCATCTGGATGGCTTTTTTTAAATCGTTAAAGCCTTTAAAGTACAATTGTCTTGAAAATCTGACAATCGAGGCTTTACTCACATTCACCTTTTCACTTAATTGGGCAACAGTCATAAATCCCACTTCTGATTGATGGTCCAATATGTAATTTCCGATTTTTTGATTAACAGGTGTCATGGTGGGAATCATTTCCAAAAGCCTCTGAACCATATCTATATACCCCTTTTAAAAGAAAACCATTGTTTCATATTATAGCATAAAGAAACAAAAATTTCAAATGTAAAGACATCAGGAGTTATATAAACACTAAAATAGCTTTTGTTAAAACAAATCGTAGGGGCGGACCGATGTGTCCGCCCGGGATATTAAAACAATCTTTTATTAAAATTAAAGAACAAGACCCCCATTATTTGCAAATATTGTTTATTTTATAGTTCCTTAACAAGTCAGAATAAGCAGGCGGACACATCGGTCCGCCCCTACATCCTTTTCATAAATGCTTTATGAAGTGTTATAATTTCCCCGGAAAAGGAAATTCCATGAATCGATAAGGAGGAAAAAAATGCGAAAAATCACTTTGTTGTTGGGATTGATACTCTTATTGACCTTCAGTGCCTATGCCTTTAACGTTGCACTGATGATTACCGGAGAAGTGGGAGGCAATCCCATTTATGAGATGATGGTGGCCGGAGCCAAAAGAAGTGGCGAACTCAACGGTTACGATGTCAAGATTGTTGAAGGTGGGTATAACGCATCCAAATGGGAGCAAACACTGATTAGCCTGGTGGCAACGATGCAATACGATATAGTTGTCACGTTTACAGAAGGCATGCCACAATCTGTGGAAAGGGCAGCCAAGATGTTTCCGTCTCAAAAACTTATCTTGGTGGATGGGATCGCACCTGAGTTGGACAATGTTTTTTCACTGGGATTCAAAGATGAGGAAATGTCATACCTTGCCGGGTACTTTGCGGGGTTGGTCACCGCTTCAAATATGGAGAATGCCAATGAACAGCTGAAAGTAGCTTTAGTAGCCGGGGATACATATCCTGCCATGACTAACAAGATGAAACCGGCCTTTGAAAAAGGTGTGTTTGATTCTAATGAAAAAGTAGAGACTTTTTTTACAGTGGCGGGTAGTTGGTCTGATCCAGGCAAAGGTAAAGACATTGCCGCCGCTCTTTTTTCACAAGGAGTGGATATCGTATACGGCATTGCAGGAGGGACATCTGCCGGAATCATTCAAGAGGCTGATTCCCAAAAGAAATATTTCATCGGAGTGGATTCCAACATTATTCATTTAAATCCGGAAGTTATCCTGGCTTGTACGTTAAAAAAAGCAGATGTTGCCATTGAAAAAATCTTGACAATGGCCTATAAAAATGAATTACCTTTTGGTTCAACTCAGAGATGGGGAATTGATAAAGGGGTGATCGACTTTACCTTTGATGATCCCAATTACTTGGAACAAGTGCCTTCAGCAATCAGAGAAAAGATGCTGCAGGTATTTGAAGGGTTAATGAATGGAGAGGTATCACCATTGTAAAAACGAATGAAAAGGTTATTGAACTCAAGGATATTTACAAACAATTTCATGTGAATCACGCCAAAGCCCTTCAGGGGGCTGATTTTACTATCGAAAACGGGACTATACACGGCTTGTTGGGAGAAAATGCCGCGGGTAAGTCCACTTTGATGAAAATCCTCTGTGGTGTGCATCAACCTGACAAAGGGAGTATCCTGATTAACGGCCAACGCGTTGTCTTTCATTCGCCTGCTGATGCCTTGAAATCCGGAATAGGGATGGTTTATCAGCACTTCAGGCTTGTTGAAGAACTCAGTGTTTTGGAAAACATACTGCTTTCCGTTTCAGAGAAAGGGTATAAACGCATCCGTAAAAGAACAGCTTTAACAAAAATCAACGCTCTTTTGAATTACTATGGCTTTAAGATCGATCCGCATGATAAGGTACACACCCTTTCCGTTGGAGAAAAACAACTGGTTGAAATCACGAGGATTCTGTTTTTAAACGTGGATGTACTGATCATGGATGAACCCACTGCCGTGTTGAGCGAATTTGAGAAAGAGAAATTGTTTAATGTACTCCGGCAATTGAAAGAACAGGGTAAGGCCATTGTTTTTATCAGCCATAATCTCAATGAAGTTATTCAGTTGTGTGATGATATTACCGTCTTTCGAAAAGGGCGTAACAGTTTTTTTCAAGAGAAGGATTATTACGATAAAGAAATGATTCTCAAAGAAATGTTGGGGGGAGATTATCAACATTTTTTTGGAACTGAATTTACAGGTATCAAACAACAGGTGCTTCGGGTCAATGATTTAAACCTGGTTTCTTCAGAGGGACAAATGTTGAATGACATTAATTTTGAATTGTGTTCCGGTCATATCACAGGGATTGCGGGATTTGCAGGAAATGGTCAACTCCAATTGTTTGAAACCATTTTTTCATCAAATATGAATTACACCGGCACCGTTTTTTATCACGGTAAAGATATTCAACGTTGTAGTGTCGTTGAAAAAAGAGAAGCAGGAATAGCCTATATCCCTGAGGATAGATTGTTTCACGGTTCTGCCTTAACGCTTCCGTTGATGTACAATCTGACTGCCAATCGATTGGAAAAATCTCCCTTTTCAAAATGGAAGATGATCGATGATAGTTATGTGGAGCAAGCGGCTAAAGAATTGGTGACCAATTATGATATCGATACCTTGTCAGTGAAGATTCCGATTGGACTTCTTTCGGGAGGCAATATTCAAAAGGCTGTTATTGCAAGAGAGACGCATACAACGCCCGATTTACTCCTTATCCACGAGCCGACACGAGGTCTGGATTCCGCAGCTATCAGTTTTACATACAGGATTCTAAACGATTTGAAACATACCGGAGCAGCCATTTTGATGGCTTCATCAAATGTCGAAGAGTTGATGGAAGTCTGTGATGAGATCTACGTGATGTACGAAGGGCGATTTGTGCATCATGCCAAAAAAGGTGCTTATGATAAGCAAATCATCAACGAACACTTGGCTGGTTTTTTTGAAAAACATGATGAGCGATTTGTCAGAAAGGGTAACAAATATGAGGCGTAGAGAGCTGATTTTTCAACGAATTGCCATCATTGTCATTTCCTTTGCAGCAGGGTTTGTCGTGGTTTTTCTCACCAGTTCCACACCAATTGAAAGCATTCGATCTTTTCTAACTGTCCCCTTTTCCAATCGCTATTTTTTCGGGAATTTACTCACCCTGATGATCCCGTTTATCTTCACGGGATTGGCAGCATCGATCTCTTTTCAAACGAACGAATTTAACTTGGGCATTGAAGGCCAATGCTATTTTTCCGCAGTGATGGGTACTTGGGTGGCTTTGAATATCGGTGGGTTACATCCCATTTTAGCCATACCAATTATCGTCATCGTATCCGCTCTTACAGGAGGCTTTTTTGCCTTCATTTCTGCGTTTTTAAAAAGCAAATACGATGTGAACGAATTGATTTCTTCTTTGCTGATTGGCTACAGCTTACTCCATATAACGGATTATTTCCTGGAAGGTCCTTT
>CAZVPY010000090.1:0-6328 GCA_964629135.1 uncultured Thermotogaceae bacterium
TACATCCGAAAGAACGGGTTTGCTGATACTTGAGAACAACCTTGCGATTTCAGTTTCAATGGATTCATTTTCAGTCACGTAGTAGGTTTGGCCATTGTTGTTGGTTGTTAAAAGATCCAGGATATAGGTGTTTACATCATAACCCACCCCAAAGGCAAAGAGACGTAACCCGTTGATACCTTGGGAAAATTCATTGACATGCTTTACGATCGACTCGGGATCGGTAATTCCTTCGGTGGGAATGCCATCGGTTAAAAAAACAAGGATAGGATTTTGAAGATTTTTTGCATTGTGGAATACCCTTAACGCCATATCCAGTGAACCGTAAATGTTGGTATTTCCTCCCGCACTGGATGAATAAATCCAATCAATGGCTTCTTTCTTTTTATTTGATTCAAATAAGTTAAAGTAGTACTTAAAGGCTTCTATATCATGATTAAAAAGGATCAGATTAAATCGGTCGTCTTCATATAATCGACTTATGATAAACTCCGCAGCCTTTTGCGCTTGAACGTATTTCATTCCGGACATACTGCCTGATTTATCCAGAACGAAAACCACATCTTTGGGCTGATAGTCTTCGTAGTCTACATCCGGATGGATTTCCAATAAAAAGGTGTTATAACCGAGATCGGGTGTGTCTGTGCTCATATAGGCTTCAACTTGGTTTTCACCCAAGCCGAATTTCAGTATAAAATCATTAATTGGATCAAAATCTTCCCGTTGGAAAGAAAATGTTGCTTTATGTTTATCCTCAGATATGGTTTGTTCGATGGTGTTGGTATCCGAATCGACAAAGTAAATCTGGGCGTTGTTTGAAGTGATGTTACCTGAAATGTTGATCTTTCGAATACTTGTTTTCAACAAGCTTTCGATTTCCAATGGATATTGTAGTTTTACCAATCCGTCATTGTTTTCCAGTTCTTGAGTATAGGTGAGCGAAACGGCTCTTTCTTCATGGGGTTTGAAAGAAGGTATTTCTATTCGATAATAATCCTCGTTCATATATTCCAACAAGGCAGGGTTTTTATTTTGCTTCACAAGTGCTTGAAATTCTTTCCGGGCTTGATCCGCTTCCATGACCTCCCCGGTATAATAGGTATCACCAATTTTCATTTTAAAGTCAGAAATGATAGCCCCTTTCGGTATTGGAAACAGATAAATGACCTTTTGTGTGTAATCGGAGTCATTCCAGAAAACTTCATCAATTTTGACGGTTGCTATCAGGTCAGTGATGGTCATGTCAACGTTATGCTCAAGGAGTACAAAGGGATTTTCTTCAATGACGGGTTCCGTTGGGATGAGAACACCATCAGAGAAGGCGGTAATAAAAGAAAGAAAAAGGACAAGAAAAACAATCATTTTACACTTGGACATATTCATATCACCTCTTTTTAGTTTTTGACTATAGAAATTAGACGAAAAAAAACCAAAAATAAAACCTCCCGTTAAGGAGGTTTTGGTAGGTATTTGAAAATAACCTGGTGGCGAGGGGCGGGATCGAACCGCCGACACGCGGATTTTCAGTCCGCTGCTCTACCTACTGAGCTACCGCGCCATGGTGGTGGGCGTAGCAGGATTTGAACCTACGACCCTCTGCTTGTAAGGCAGATGCTCTCCCGCTGAGCTATACGCCCGAAATGGCGCTCCCACGGAGGTTCGAACTCCGGTCTCCACCTTGAAAGGGTGATGTCCTAGACCACTGGACGATGGGAGCCTAAAAACGCATTTTCGCGCCAACGAGGTATATATTACTATATCAAAGGGAATTTGTCAAGTCGGAAATATTTAATTTATTTTACAATCTATATCAAAATTCTCTCTGTTCTAACTCAATGACCTTTCGTTTTACTTTACCAAACTTGTTTGCACCCCATATGCCAAGCAGTATAAGAATAGAGCCCAGCAGATGATACCAGTGAAACGGTTCGTTGTTGATAAAAACGCCTGCAAGAATTGAAACGATGGTGGTCAGGTTCCCGAAGGTGGCACTGATACTGGCGGGTATTTTAGAAAGCATGAAATTCACAAAGAAAAAGGCCAAAACAGATGATAGAGTTCCCAAGTATAAAATAGAGATAATGACCTGTTTGTTTTGAAAAGCCATAATATATTGTGAAAGATTTCCTTCCAATCCCAGTTGGGTGATGGCAATGATGTTGAATACGATGGTGCCGAACCACATCATCACATAGGTGATTTCGATGGGTGTGAATTTCAAGGAAGATTGTTTTGATAAGATGTTATAGAATGCCCCTGCTAATACCGCTCCCAGAAGAAGTAAGATACCCAAGATATCACCTGAGATGCTGACAGCACTTTTCATTAGGACAATGAGGATGACACCGGAAACGGATAAGCATATAAAGAGGGTTTGTAAAAAAGTGGTTTTTTCTCCCAAGAAGAAAAAAGCCATCACAGTTACGGCTATTGGAATGAGTGATATCATGATTCCAGCTTCTGAAGATGTTGCCAGTCTTAACCCATAAGCTTCAAAAATAAAATAAAGTCCGGGTTGAACAAGAGAAAGGAATAGCAATGATTTTATGTTTTTTCCTTTCAAATTGATTTTAATCAGTTTAAAAGTCTTTAAGAGTTGCATCAAAATGGCGGCTGTCAAGAACCTGTATGCCAAAAGCTGGAAAGGGTGAATGGTTTCAAGTGCTGCTCTACTAAACAGAAAAGACAATCCGAAAATGGTAGAAACACCTATACCAGCTATAAGAGCGGAAAGTGGGATTTTCATCATTAACCTCCTAAAAGTACGGTTAGCAAATTACTTATAGATTATAGCATTAAATTTAAAAATTTCATGATAAAATAAAAAAAATTTAAGGGGGAAGGAATATGTTAAATTTTGCAGTTTTAGTAAATACATTTGCCGTCATCGTGGGCAGCATCATTGGAATGACCTTAAAGAGCCGCCTTAAGGATGTATATAAAAAAAGAATGTTTCAAGCGGTTGGTGTAGTGACGCTGATCATTGGTGTAAAGATGGGGTTGGAGGCCAATGAGTTTATCGTTGTATTGGCTTCTATGGCCCTTGGTGGCGTGATAGGCCAATGGATCGGTATTGAGGAAAGGATTGGACGCCTTGCCAATCGAATTGAAAAAAGTGAAGGTGAAACTCATTTTGTCAAAGGCTTTGTAACGGCTACGGTTTTGTTTGTAGTTGGACCAATGACTATTTTGGGTTGTTTTGCTGCTGGAATTGAAGCTGATCCCTCATTGTTGCTTTTAAAATCAACATTGGACTTTATTGCTGCTATTATCCTGTCTTCTTTATACGGCTTAGGAGTCTTATTTTCGGGGTTGAGTGTTTTCGTTATACAAGGTCTTTTGGTAACCTTTGCCTCTCAGTTGACGATTCTTTCGTTACCACAATACCTGAATGATTTTACAGGTGTGGGTGGGGCGATACTACTCGTGATTGGGTTTGGTTTGACGGAAATCAAAGAGATGAAGGCGGGAAACTTCCTTCCTGCATTGGGAATCGTTGTGTTTTTTGACTGGATTTATACTTTTTTCGTTTAAAAGACACCGCTGCTGTCAAAACCTTCTCCATAAACAGTCTTAACGGAGGAAACGGAGATAAACGCATTGGGATCTTCTTCCATGGCGATTCTAAGAATCCTCTGTTCCTCTCTTTTTCCCGCGATGATGGACAGTATTTGTTTTTCGTTTCTGGTATACCAACCGGTCCCTGAGTAAACAGTAACGCCCCTTCCCAGCTCAGAGGTAATTTTATCAGCGATGGGGGTGAATTTATTAGAAATGATTGTGATTTGAGAGGATTGGCGGTTTCCCTGTAGATGCTTATCCAGAAAATAAGATGAAATGCCCATGGCAACCATACCATATATAATTACTTCCAGGGAATTGTAGATAAAGTAGGCTGATCCGATGATGGCCATATTGATATAAAAAGACAATCTACCTATGGCAATGTGAAAAAACTTCTGTAGAATCATGGATATGATATCCGTTCCACCCGTACTGCCTCCTTGAGAAAAAACGATACCGACACCAAAACCGGTAAACAATCCACCTAAAAAAAGCGAAAGAATGATTTCATCCACAACAGGTTTGGTGGCAAACGGTTCTAAAACAGCCAATAACCCTGAGAGTAAAAACGTGGCAAAGATGGTTTTGATACCAAAATGAGCTCCAAGAAATTTCATTGCAATAAAAATCAAAAAGGCGTTAATTCCCGTATTGGATATTCCGAAAGGGATACCAAAGCTATCTCTTAAGATTAACGAGACCCCAGTTATGCCCCCTGCGACAATTTGATGGGGAGCCCAAAAGAACAGGTATCCTACGGCATATAAAATGAGACCGACCCCTATAATGATGTATTCTTTTACTTTTCTGCTATTTTTATTCATAATTCCCCTCCTAAAAATCCACATAAATATATCATTTTATATTCTAATCTCAAAACAAATTTTATAAACAAAACCTTTAGGAAGAATATCAAAATATAATCATATTATTTAAGAGGAAAAGTGATAATCTGGATAAAAATAAATAAATTTCATTCTAAAATAAATATTTTTAATAAAAAGCTTGACATTTATTATTTTTTATGATAATATATAAATGTAGTCGAAGAAATGAAGAGTAAAAAGCATTATTTTAAAGGGGTGAGTAAAAATGAAAAATATATCAGGAAGAATATACAATAAAGAATCGGAAATTTTAATGAAGAAAGCGGATGATTGTTTTTATTACACAATGGACAAATTACCTTTGGGGGTGTAGAAAATGAAAGGATTATTGAGACATTTTAACGTAAAAGCCAATGCTGAGATAAAGAAGGAAATGCTGGAGAGAGAGATTGCAGATGCACAGAATGCTTTAGAATGGTCTTTAAGGTTTTAAGGGAGGGAAGGTTATGAAAAAATTATTTACACAGTTTGTTTTTAATAGAGAAGAAAAGGTGGACAAGGAAATTTTGAGAGCAGAGCTTGAATCGGCTAGAGAACAGATGGAATGGTCACTGAGATTTTAAAAGGAGGAAATGAAATGTTTAATTTTGAACTGGAAAGAAAGAAAAAAGAATTACAGAAAAGAGAGAGAAATCGAATCGAATTTTTCAACGAACTGTATCGATTTTAACCATAAGCTAAAGAAAGGAAAGTAAATATGAGTGTATATATATAGAGCGGGTACCTCTGATAAGGATGGTGCCCCTTTTTCATTGTGATATAATGACTTTGAAAAAAAGAAAGAGGTGTAAATGTGTACGTATTTCCGGATTGTATTCCCTGCCATTTTAATCAAATGTCGAGGATCATAAAAAGTTTGAACGTTTCAGAAGAAGAATCTTTTTTATTGTATAAAAAGGTTGCTGAAGAATTTTCAAAAATGGAAAATAACATCACCCCGGTAGAAATGGCCGATATCTTATATACAGTTGTTGAAGAACAAACGGGTGTTAGAGATGTATTTTATAACGAAAAAAAAGAGGCCAATGAAATGGCCATGAAGATCGTGGATTACATTGAAAAAGATCCCAACAGTAGCATTTGGCCATTAAAAATGTATGCTAAACTATCCGCTTTGGGCAATCAGATTGATTTAGGGGCTCATGAGGTAGACTTGGAATCCTTTGAAAAAGAGATCATATCCAAGGCTTTGGAATTATCTTTTGGATTGGATGCGTTTGAAGATTTTGAAAACCGTTTGAAAAAAGCACAAACCTTGTTATTCATTCTTGATAATGCAGGAGAAGCGGTATTTGACAAGCTGTTTATGAAAAAGATTAGAGTAATTTATCCGGACATAACCATATACTCAGCTGTTCGAGGTAGGACCATACTTAACGATGTAACTGAGCAAGAGGCTGCATTTATAGCTTTGGATGAAGTTAGCGAAGTGATTGATTCCGGGTCCATGTATCCAGGGGTAGTAATCGGAAAAACAAGTAAAGCATTTTCGCGGATTTATGACAAGGCGGACATCATTATTTCAAAAGGACAGGGGAACTTTGAAGGTCTTTCAGACCATGCCGTGGAAAAGTTATTCTTTTGTCTAATGATCAAATGTGAAACCATATCCAAATACATTGGAATACAGAAAGGATCAACGATCTTCTCCAACAAGATCAAAACAAATTAATCAAACTGCGTAACCATTAATTAACAGATACGGAAGATGGGCTTAATTGACAAAGCGATGTATAGATGGTAGTATATGCCTTGTGCGCGAAATTCGGGAACCGAAAGAAGAAAAGCCTGGAAACAAGCGTACAACAAGAAAAAACATTTTATAGGTCATTGAAAAACGGACAACGATAGAAGCAAAACCAGCGAGAATTAAACAA
>CAZVPY010000091.1:0-6285 GCA_964629135.1 uncultured Thermotogaceae bacterium
TTCCGTGGTTGATACAAGGTGTGTAAGCGATGATGATGGAAGGTCCTTTATAGGCTTCGGCTTCTTTTATCGCTTTGAAGGTTTGGTTCATGTTTGCACCCAGTGAAATCTGTGCTACATAAACGTATCCATAGGTGGTTGCCATTAATCCCAGGTCTTTCTTTCTGATCGGTTTCCCTGATGCTGCAAATTTGGCTATTGCGCCTGTTGGTGTGGCTTTTGATGCTTGACCACCGGTGTTTGAGTAAACTTCTGTGTCCATGACCAGAACATTTACATCTTCTCCTGAAGCGAGAACATGGTCCAATCCGCCATAACCGATATCGTATGCCCATCCGTCTCCACCGAAAATCCATACGGATTTTTTGATGAAATAGTCTTTCAGTTCAAGAATGCTTTCCAATGTGCATCTTAGTTCACCGGATACGGTTGGTAATGCAGCGATAAGAGCGGCTCTGAGCTTGGAATCCAGTTCTTTGGTGGCTTCTGCATCTTCTCGTTTTTCAATCCATTCTTTGAAAAGATCGGCCAAACCATTTTCAACACCGGCTTCGATAGCTTTTTCCATCAAATCATGCAATCTGTCTCTTGATGTGTTGATGGACAGTGCCATTCCAAATCCGTATTCGGCATTGTCTTCAAATAGTGAATTGGCCCATGCAGGTCCCTTGCCGTCTCTGTTGGTGCAATATGGTGTGGATGGTGCACTTCCTCCATATATAGAGGAACAACCCGTTGCGTTGGCAATGACCATTCTATCACCAAATAGTTGAGTGATCAGTCTGACATAAGGTGTTTCTCCACAACCGGGACAAGCTCCATGGTATTCAAACAATGGTCTGTTGTACATGGCACCGTTCCACATGTTATCTCCCAGAGGATTTCTGTCAGGCAGTTCTTCCGTGAATCTGAAATTGTTCATGCTTTCTTCGACCACGTCTTCGATTGGTGTCATAACCAATGCTTTTTTACCGGCTTTTCCGGGACATACTTGTGCGCAGTTTCCGCAACCGGTACAATCCAGTCCGCTAATCTGAAGGGTGAACTTGTACTCTTCTTTGAGTTTTGGGTTCATGGGTGTGATGGTGGTCAATGTTTCCGGTGCGTCCTTTAATTCTTCTTCTGTGACCAGTCTTGGTCGGATAACGGCATGAGGACATACCATGACACATTGATTACACTGTATACAGTTCTCTGCTTCCCATTTTGGGATGTTTACAGCCACACCGCGTTTTTCGTAAGCGGTTGTTCCGTTTTCAAAGGTACCGTCAGGTGAGAACTTTGAAACAGGAAGTATGTCTCCCTTTTTGGCGTTCATCACATCGGCAACTTCTCTAACAAATTCAGTTTTATCCATATCGATGGGTTTTACTTCCTCGGTCAATTCTGCCCATTCTGCCGGTACGTTGACCTCTTCGTAAGATTCTCCCATGTCTACGGCTTTATAGTTCATTTCAACGATATCTTTACCTTTTTTACCGTAGGTCTTTTCAATCGCTTTTTTCATGTATTCTTTTGCTTCACCGTAAGGAATGATATCTGCCAGTTTGAAGAATGCGGACTGCATGATGGTGTTGATTCTTTCACCCATGCCAATCTCGGCAGCGATCTTGAATCCGTCGATGATATAGAATTTTGCGTTTTTCTCGGCCAGTTTCTTCTTTAAGGAATTAGGCAGTTCTTTTTCCAATTCTTCTTTGGTCCAATTGGTGTTCAAAAGGAAGATACCGCCATCTTTCAATCCATCAACCAAATCAAACATGTTGACATAAGCCTGTCTGTGACAAGCTATGAAATCAGCCGTTTCAACAAGATAAGGAGATTTTATGGGTTCTGGTCCGAATCTCAGATGGGATCGTGTAACCCCACCGGACTTTTTGGAATCGTATTCAAAGTAGCCCTGTGCGTACATATCGGTATGGTCTCCGATGATCTTGATGGAGTTTTTGTTGGCTCCCACTGTACCGTCAGACCCGAATCCCCAGAACAAGCATCTTTTCACTTCAGGACCTTCTGTGATGATCTGTTCGTCCACTTCCAAAGAAGTGAAGGAAACATCGTCTTTGATGCCGATGGTGAAATGATCTTTTGGCTGTTTGCCTTTTAAGTTGTCATATACTGCCTTTGCCATTGAAGGAGTGAATTCCTTTGAACTCAATCCATAGCGTCCACCAACGATGGTTGGGGCGTTCTTTTGGCCGTAGAAAGAAAATTTGATATCCTCGTAAAGCGGTTCGCCTGCAGAACCAGGTTCTTTCGTCCGGTCTAATACAGCAATGGATTTAACCGTTTCAGGAACAACAGCCAATAAATGTTCAACTGAGAAAGGTCTGAAGAGTCTGACTTTGATGAGTCCGACTTTTTCCCCATGGGCGTTAAGATAATTAACGGTTTGTTCCAATGTGTCCAGTCCGGAACCCATGGCGACTACTATTCTTTCTGCTTCAGGGTGACCAACATAATCAAACAGTCTGTATTTTCTTCCGGTGAGTTGTTCTACCATTCTCATTTTTTCTTCCACGATATAAGGCACCTTGTTGTAATAAAGGTTGGCTCTTTCCCTGTTTTGGAAGAAGATATCCGGGTTCTGTGCAGTTCCTCTTGTTACTGGTTTTTCCGGTCTTAATGCCTTGTCCTTAAAGGCTCTGATAACATCGTAATTAACCAATTTTGCCAGATCGTCGTAATCAAACAGCTCAACCTTCTGAATTTCATGAGAAGTTCTGAATCCATCAAAGAAATGCAGGAAAGGTAAACTGGAGTCCATAGCAGATAAATGCGCTACAATAGCGAGATCATGAGCTTCTTGAACACCAGCTGAGGAGAGTAAAGAGAATCCGGTTTGTCGACAATGCATGACATCCGAATGGTCTCCAAATATAGATAATGCATGTGTTGCAACGCTTCTCGCCGATACGTGGAAAACGGCAGGAAGTAATTCTCCAGAAATCTTATTCATATTCGGGATCATGAGTAGCAATCCCTGTGAAGCTGTGAACGTTGTGGTTAATGATCCTCCTTGAAGGGCTCCGTGTACTGCTCCAGAAGCGCCTCCTTCTGATTGTAGCTCTGAAACCTTTACTTTTTGCCCAAAGACATTTTTCCTTCCATCAGCAGCCCAAGCATCCGCAAATTCTCCCATCGGTGAAGATGGTGTGATCGGATATATGGCGGCAACTTCTGAAAAGGCGTATGCCACATGAGTGGTGGCGGTGTTACCATCTACAGTTACCATTTTCTTACCCACAGTTTCATCCTTCCTTTCATCGTAAAGTTATATTCCTATTTGAGAAAATTATAACATAAACCTCTAATCTTTTCCATTCTCTGGAGTTTCATAGATACTCACGAGGCGAGACTACTTATCTGTGACATATTCAAACAAAATGGAGTAAATCTCATTTGCAATTCGTCTTAATATATGTTATACTGTCAGAGCTGCGGAGTGACTAACTTCTACGTAGATTATTATATTTATACGATGAAAATCATTATGTATTTTACTTTTAAAGCCTTTTATAAGGATCAAGGTTGTATGGATCCTGTTTAAAAAGGGGAAGGAAGATTTAAAACCATTTTATGTGAGGTGATATTATGGGTAATACACAGCAATTAAGAAAAGAGATTATTAAGATGGAAAAAGTTTTGGAGCTTGCCGAGTCAAAAGGCGAATTCGATTTTGAACTTGAATCAAAAATTCAACAGGCAAAGGCATTACTCCCTGAACACAATTTCAACAGGATTACAGAAAGTTAGATACGCCTTTTGTTGGCATTGTCAAAGGGGGGCTTTCTGCTCCCTTTTTTTGTTGTAATTTTCATGATAAAATCCCTTGATAAACACCCTCAAGTTTGATAAAAGTCTACCGATAAACATATGTAAAGGATAAAATAATTTGTAATTAAGAGGTGTTCGTGATGATTGACCCAGGTGGTATTAACAGGATTAATTCGCCGGATTTGTACAAGCAGCTGAAAAAGGCGCAAAATCAGCAAAAACAGGATGAAAAGATCAAGAATGATCCGTCCTTGTTTAAGTCGGAGAATCTTGAAAAAAGCAGTCATATCAAGCAGATGTTGGATGAAGTTCACAAAGTGCCGGAAGTGAGAGAAAAACTCGTACAACATTTCCAAGAACTCATTCAAAAAGATGCCTATCATACCGATTCAGAAAAAATCATCAATAAGATTCTTGGCCTTTAGAACGGAGGAATATTTTGAACCCGTTATTGGATTTCAAAAACCACATTGAGTTTTTAACCTCATTATTTAAAGACTACGGAGACATACTTAAAAAAAAGGAAAACTTCATCATCAACGGGAAATACGATGAATTAACGGAGCTTGTTCCTGAAGAAGAATCTATGGTCGTAAAGATTGATGATGCGGAAAGGGAAAGAGAAAGACTATCCAAGAAATTGTGTCAGTTCATCAATATCCCCGAAGATTCTTCCGTGTCTCAGATAGCCGAAGCTTTGGGTGAAGATGAAGGTACAAAAGTGATGATTTTGATTGCCAGGTTGATGGAATGTTTGCAAGAAATTAGTATGCGGCATTTTAATATTGACAGGATGATTGGGTTTCAGCTGAAAAACATACAATTGCTCCAAGATACTGCCACTGGTCAGGATAGGATTAATACATATGATATGAAGGGAAAATACCATTCGGATAATCAAAAAAAGCTTTTTAACGGACAAGGTTAATTACAAGAAGGTGTTATAAGATGAGAGTAAATCATTCAATGTTACATAATACAATATTACAGGATATCACCCGAGATTATAAACGTGTGGCTAAATTGCACGAACAAGGTTCTTCTGGGTTGAAGGTGAGGTATCCTTCCGATGATGCTATTATTGCAACAAGAGCTTCAAATGCAAGTTCCAGATTGAGAGAAATGGAGCAGTCAAAGCGAAACGGTAACACAATCAGTACTTATCTACAGATGTACGATAAGGTTACACAAGAGATGTCCGCTCTTGTAACGAGAACAAGAGAGTTAACTGTGCAGGGAGCTAACGGAACATTAACTCCCGAGGATAGAAGGACTATCTCTCAGGAAATCACAAAAATTAAAGATCAGATGATCCAATTGGCCAACACCAATCTTGGAGGAGAACATATATTTGGTGGTGCAGATTCTTCAAATCCACCGGTCAATGATGACGGTTCAATCAATCTGGCACCAAAAGCCGATATCCCCCAAAGCGTTGACTTGGGAGGATATAATTTTGAATACGGTATGACCGTGTACGATTCATTCGTTGTGGACGGTAACGAAAGCGTTTTTAACCTTCTGGATAATATTGTCAAGAATTTGGACAAAGAAGATCCACAGGATTATCTTAACAACATTGCCTTGGAAAAAGTTGAGCGCTTTGAATACAACATTCAGCAAACTACAGCCCAAAACGGTGCGTCTGAAAGGTTTTTGGAGATGTCAACTAACCGTTTTGAAGAATACAGCACTTTTCTAACAGAATACGTATCCAAAGAACAAGACGCGGATTTTTTAGAGACTTACACAAACCTACAAAACCAACAAACGGTTCTTCAGGCGGCACTTAAAACAGGAGCCAATGTCATGATGACATCGCTGGTAGATTTTGTAAGATAGTGACTTTTGATTGAGTCTTTTTTAAAGTATTTGAATAAAAGGTTTTGAGAGGGTGGTTTTAGGACTGCCCTTTTTTTTATGTGCTTATTTCGGATATTCCGTCAAAGATATATAAAACACATCTTTGTCATCCTGGCAATCCAATCTCATTATGGAATATGGTGTTTCAAAACCGGCAGCTCCTTTTGGGCTCTTGGCGGTGATTCTTCTGTAGGCATCCAGGACGTGGTGTTGTAAAGAGAAGATGCCGTTTCGGTACAGCCAGAAGATGATGATGAGTTCTTTATCTGATTTTCGTCTAAGTGAAGGGGGAGATGGTTGTTCAAGGGTGATGTGATTCATAGCAGGGACGTAGTAGAAGTTCATGGTTGGTCCCCATGGCTGATAATGGTACATGGTTTTAAAGACGGTGTTTCCATTATCTTCGTATGTATAATAAGCCATGCCGTATCCCGACCAGTTGTCTATAACGCGATTGTTTATATATGCTGAAAACGCAGTTCCTGTTAAAAGAAGTATGATTAGAAAGGTACACCATCTCTTCAATTTGATCACTCTCCTAAGCGCTTGTCTTTTTTGGGTCTAATTGAATACATGCAGTGGTACCATGATATTATAACACGGACAAATCATGATATAATCTTAATGATAGAATATTATAAGTTT
>CAZVPY010000092.1:0-6174 GCA_964629135.1 uncultured Thermotogaceae bacterium
CGGCGTTACTCAGGAGATTTACCAACACCTGAGACAGGTGATAGGGATCGGTTTTAACACATTCGGGTAAAGCCTCGTCCACCAGGATTTTTATCGATAATCCCTTTTTTTCAGCTTTAAACTTGGATAACCGGTAAGCATTCTCCACCAACTGTTTTAAATTCGTCTCCACATTCTCAATTTCAACGGCATTTGCTTCTATCTTGGAAAAATCAAGGATGTCTTCGATGATATTCAGCAAGTTTTCGCTGGAAAAAATCACATCTTCAACATATTCTCTTTGCTCTTGGGAAAGTTCGGTATCTCTCAACAAATGTGTAAATCCCAACACACCGTTTAAAGGTGTTCTTAATTCATGACTCATATTGGCCAGGAATTCGCTTTTTGCTTGATTAGCAGCTTCTGCTAATTTTTTTTCTTGTTCTAATTGTTCATTGGTTTTTTTTAGAGCTGCGCGACTCTTTTTTAAAGATTCTTCGGATTCCTGTCTCTTCTTAATTTGGAGATTCATCAAAGAAGCGTATAGGAAAAACATCCACAAGATTGGTTCCAGAACCCTGATATAATCTTCGTAGATATCTAAATGAGCAGTGATTCCTGCCCATTCCAAAATATTTGAAAAATTAAAAAAAGTGACTAAACCAAGTAGAATCAGCAGTGTCATCTTTGAATCGTGCTTTATTCTTTTCTTACGATCTTGAAGTAGAAAAAAGATACCCGAAACGCTGGCCAACAAACCGATAATATCGATTACAGTAACAGTATTCATTTGGTATCACCCTTGATAAACACAAGATAACACCACAAAGAAAGGATAACGGTGCTGATTGTATAACAGGTATGTTCGATAATATTTAAAAGTTGCTCACAAAAAAACCCTTCCATAACCGGCAAAATCCATCCTGAAAAAACAATTATATATGCAAAAAAAAGCAGATTATGATGAGGTAATTCAAATAATTTTTTCTTGGTAATAAAAAAGTAAATCAGTACACCGATTCCGAACAACAGTTTAATGACTTCGGATTCCTGAATGATAATCATATAACGCTCCTTTGGTTTCAAGACCAAGGTAAGTACTTGAATAATACTATACGCCATGCATGTCAATTTTATAGTTTAAAAGCATGTAAATCGTTAAGAATAGTTTATCATAAAGGTTGAAAAATGAGCAAGTAAATAAACATAATGAAAGAAGCAAAAGAATCATAAAAATGTAAAACCGACTATGATATAATAATTAGGAACTCGAACATTATAATCCGGAGTTGATCGACTTTGAATTTCTTTAAAAATCTCAGCAGGCGTATGAATGAAAAGGTAGATATCTTTTCATTGCCAATCTACAAAGGGCTTTTAAAGTTGGCATGGCCTATCGTTCTGACCAATCTTTTGCAAACTATTTATAATATTACAGATGCTTACTTTCTTGGAAAGTTGGGAACGGTTGAATTTTCTGCACCAACTGTGACTTTTCCCATTATTTTTATACTCATTTCCCTTGCTATGGGGTTTTCACACGCTGCAACTTCCATGATTGCTCAATACACCGGAATGAAAAATAAACAGTTGGCGGAAAAATCCGCTGCACAGGTAATACTGACACTTTTAACACTGGCTCTGGCTATTATGTTGTTTGGGTATCTGCTTTCAGGGAATATCTTGCGCTGGATGAAGATATCACCGGAGTTATACGATACGGCGTTAAGTTATTTAAGAATCATGATATTGGCCATCCCTTTTATCTTTTTCACAGAGTTGTTTGCCAGTATTTTTAGGGGTTGGGGAAATTCAGTTATTGCGTTGAAAATGATGTTCTTTGCAGTGGTTTTTAACATTATATTAGATCCGATCTTTATCTTTGTCCTTGACCTTGGGGTTCAAGGGGCGGCATTTGCTACACTCATCGCACGTGGAACAGCTGCATTTTATTTCCTGTACGTTTTGATTAGTAATAAATTGGGCTTTACAATACATATGAAGGATTTTAAACCGGATTTCAGAATGATCAAAAAGGTGTTATCTATCGGTTTACCAGGCTCACTGGGTCAGTCAGTCACTGCCTTGGGGTTCACTTTTATCATGAGTGTGGTTGCCGGTTTTGGAACAACGGTTATCAGTATTTACGGAATAGGACAGCGGGTGCTTTCCATGGTCACCATGTTTGCCGTGGGCATGTCCCTGGCTACTTCCACAATGGCGGGCCAGTTTGTTGGCGCTGAAGAACCTGAAAGGGCTGAAGAAGCGGTAAAAAAGGCTGCATTATTGACTTTTTCCATTGTTTTAAGCATTTCCGTTTTGCTGTTCTTTTTCGGGCAATACGTGACTCAGTTTTTTATCAACCAGCAAGAAGTCATTGAACTGGGACGGCATTTCTTCAGATTGGTTTCCATGTCACTGCCTTTTTTCGCCACAATGTCCGTATTCCAAGGAGCCTTAAGGGGAACGGGACATACCATGCAGGCAACCACGGCTGATTTAATCCGATTGTGGGGCGTTCGTATTCCATTTGTACTGATTCTGTCTAAAATATACGGGTTTAATGGAATCTTTTACGCTATGATCATTAGTAATATCGGTGCGTTGATTATCGTAACTTTATTCCTGCGATTGGGAAATTGGAAACAAAGAGTCGTTGAAGAATACCATTAAAAAAAGGGGCGCATTCAAGCCCCTTTCAAATGGAGATGTTTCTGTGTTTTAAAAATAAAGTTTTATGGCACTGGAAGCCGCACTTGCGCCATCTGCAGCCGCATTGATTATTTGTCTTAGTTCTTTGTCAATAACGTCCCCCACGGCAAAAACACCGGGCAAGGATGTTTCAAAAGTCACGGGATTCACCTTTATGAAACCATCGTGAGTGGTTTGAAGAAGATTCTTAAACAAGGCGGAATTGGGAACCAGTCCAATGTATATGAAAACACCATCAACTGGAAAATCACTTTGTGTGCCGTCTTTCACGTTTTTCAAGACCAAATTGTTGACAAAAGCATCACCTTGGATCTCATCAACAACCGAGTTCCAGACAAAATCCATTTTCGGGTTGTTAAAGGCTCGTTCTTGTAATATCTTATCTGCTCGCAATTTATCTCGCCGATGAACTACCGTTACTTTTGAAGCGGTTTGTGTTAAATACAATCCTTCATCGATGGCTGAGTTGCCTCCACCAATCACCGCCACATGTTTATCTCTGAAAAAAGCCCCGTCACAAATAGCACAGTAAGACACACCTTTTCCTTCATAATCCTTTTCACCGGGAACGCCAAGCTTTCTGTGGGTGGCGCCAGTGGCAATCACAATCGTTTTTGCTTCAATTTCACTAGAATCATCCAATACAATTGTCTTTTTATCACAACAGAGAGAAAGATTTCGAACCCCTCGATTTGAAATGGTTGCACCAAAATGTCTCGCGTGATCACTAAACTTTTCAGCCAATTCCAAACCATCTACCGAAATAAATCCCGGATAGTTTTCAACCTTTTCAGTGGCAGCGATTTGTCCGCCTTCACTGCTTTTTTCAATTACCAAGGTATCCAATCCGCCTCTTGCTGCATAAATGGCAGCAGTTAAACCGGCAGGCCCGCCACCTATAATCACCATATCATATTGATCTTTTGTTTCTGCAGAACCTTTTGAATCCCCCAAGTCAAAGAAAACCAATTCTATCACCCCGTTTATTGAATTACAGTACCTTCAAGACTTCCTCAAGATATTCCTTTTCCGGGAAAGCGCCTACAAATGAATTTGCTCCGTCATTAATGACCATTTGCGGAACAGATGAAACACCGTATTTGGCCGATAATTCTGGAAACTCCGAGGCCTCTACCATTTCACCTGTGATATACTCTGGATTGATCATTGAGAAGAAATGAGCGGTTAATACGGCCTTTGGACAATATGGGCACGTTGGCGTAACAAATGCTTGTATTTTAACCGGTTTATTGATTGCCTTTAATTTCTCAACAATCTCTTTACTCACCGGCGGGTTGGCGCCGTTAGAGATGATAATGATATCTTCAAGCAATGTGGCAAATTCATGGCCAAAGGGTGCTCCATGGAAGATCACGTTATAATGTTTTGAATCTTTGTCTAATATGACAAAACCCGGCAGGTATTCTACGCCGTATTGTTTAGCCAGGTCTTTGTTTTGTTCGTAAATATGTTCCTCCACTTCCAGTTTTCCTCCGGAAAGTGTTGATACTTCCTGTAATACCTCTTTGGTTAGATTACAGTAATGGCATTTCGATTCGTCTTCTGTGAGGAAAAGGATGATCTTTACGTTATCCTTCATCTCCTCAGCCAGTCTATCCTTAATTTGTACTTGATCTTTCTTCTTTAATAGTCCCATTTTTCAACCTCCAAAAAAATAAATAAAATTATACCCCCTAAGGGTATACAATAAGATTTGACGTTAAACAACAAAAATTATTCCAATTATTTTTAAAGGGAACCCTAATGAGTTCCCAATTTGAATTTTTATTACTTTTCTTCTTTCTCTTTTTGATCCTTTTTGTTAAACATCTCACCAATAGCTCCAATACTGCCTAAGATACCTGACGTCTCCAAGGGTAGGAAGATCTTGGACGCCTGACCGTTGGAAATGTCCTTTAGAGCCTCAAGGTATTTGATAGCGATGACGTCATCTGTAGCCTTTCCTTTATGAATAGACTCAAAGACTTTGTAAATGGCTTCTGCTTGTCCTTCAGCCTCCGTACCTAACTGGAATTTTCTCGCTTCGGCTTCCAGTCTTACAGCCTCTGCTTTACCCTGAGCGTCTAAAATCCAGGCCTGTTTCTTACCCTCTGCCTTGGTGATTTCAGATTCCTTGATTCCCTGAGCTTCCAAAATGACCGCTCGTTTGATTCTTTCGGATTTCATCTGACGACTCATGGCATCGGTGATGTCTTGTGGCGGATCAATCCGTTTGATCTCAACCCTGGAGACCTTTACTCCCCAGCTGTCGGTTGCATCGTCCAACACTTCTCTCAATTTTGTGTTGATCATTTCCCTGGATGTTAACGTCTGATCCAACTCCAGTTCACCGATAACGTTTCTCAGATTCGTTTGTGCCAGTTTAACCGCAGCATCCTGGAACATAGAGATGTTATACAGCACCATGTAGGCATCCGTTACCTGATAATAGATAATGGCATCAACGGAAACTACCACGTTATCGTTGGTGATAACTTCCTGTGGGGGAACATCAATCACTTGTTCACGCATATCCACTTTTGTCATTCTTTCGAATAACGGTATTATAAATTGAATACCTGATTCTCCAATACGGCTGAATTTTCCAAGTCTTTCCACGACACCCTTTTCATAAGGCCTGATGATTTTTATACCGGCCATTGCGAAAATGAAAACAAAAACGATAATTATTACAAGTGCAATCAGCATATTTTTACCTCCTTAATGCTCTTCGATTTCTTCAACGTATATTTTTACCCCGTAAAGTCTTTTAACAACAACACTTCTTCCTCTTTCAATTTCAACGCCCTTTTCTGAAACCGCACGCCAAACTTGTCCGTTCATTTTTACCAATCCCCTGGAATTGTCGGAAAGTATGGTTTCTGTAACCATTCCAGTTTTTCCGATAATCTCATCCTGTGTAATTTTTCTGGATGGTTCACCTGACATTTTGTTGGCCAATCGTCGGGTGAATAGCACCAGCAAAAATGAAACACCGGCAAAAATAAGCAATTCCAGTGTGAAGGAATCAATCCACAACCATGAAACAAGTGCTGTTAAAAGTGCGCTAATACCAAACCACATTATAAAGAAGGTGGTGGTGAACATTTCTGTGATTAATAAAATAAAGCCAAAAATCATCCAAATTATTTCACGACTCATTTTTATCACCTCTTTAGTATAAGACAGAAAAAAGACATGTGTTATTTCCTTATCAAACTTTTTTCCCCTTTAGAACTTGTTTGACGAAAGACATAATTTGAAATATCACTTTGAATTTTTTGATTGGGTGTTGCAAGATTCGGTATAACCATTCAAGATTTGCTTTCTGAACCCAACCCGGAGCACGTTTGGCTGTATTGGCGTAGATATCCAACGAGCCCCCGACCCCAATGGCCAAGGTACATCCCGTTTGTTCAAAAAAACGATAAATCCACTTCTCCTGTCTCGGAGCCCCCAACCCCACAAATAAAACATCTGCAT
>CAZVPY010000093.1:0-6062 GCA_964629135.1 uncultured Thermotogaceae bacterium
CTTTGGCAGTTCTCATGGCTTCAAAAATCATCGAGAAAAAGTTGGATGAACAGGCTCAAAGGGAATTCCTCACTAAAATGATTAAAGATGCCGGAAAGGATGACTACTCTTGAAAAAATATTCTCCTTCACTGATGAGAGCCTATGCGGGAGCGCTTTTAGAGAGTGTCTCATCTGAAGAGATTCCCAATATACTCGAAGGACTAAGGATATTGGGAGATGCCTTTAAAAATGAGGGTTTTACAGACGTACTTTTCAGCCCCAGCAGAACAGAGTCTGAAAAGGCTCTGATTATCAAGCAGATTCTCAGCAGTAAGGATATTCATTCGCGTGCCATGGATTCTTTTATCGATGTGATTGTAGATAAGCGGAGAGAAGGGGTACTGGAATATCTTTACAAGACTTTTGAAAGTTTGGCTTATAACAGAAAAAACATTTCAAAAGCGCTTGTCGTTTCTGCTATTTCTTTGACAGACGAGGATCTCCAACGTATCAAAGACAAACTGAAACAATTATTAAACAAGGAAATAGAATTGGAAATTGAACACGATAAATCCCTGATCGGTGGGATAAAGGTCTTTGTGGATGATCAGGAGCTGGATTTATCGATTGAGGGACAATTACAAAGACTTTCAAAACAAATGATCTCGGAAGAGAGGTGACTCGCTTGAGAATCTCACCAGATGAGATAACCAAGATATTAAAAGAAAGAATTGAAGGATATGAAAAACAAGCAAATTTAGAAGAAACAGGTCGAGTTGTACAGGTTGGAGATGCCATCGCGGCTGTTTACGGTTTGAAAAAAGTAAAGGCGAATGAAATTGTGGAGTTCGATAACGGCACATTGGGGATTGCCTTAAACTTGGAAGAGGATACCGTGGGAGTAGTAGCCTTAGGGGAATACTCTGATATTCGTGAAGGGAGTATTGTTAAACGAACCGGTAAGATTATTTCCGTACCTGTTGGAAAAGAACTCCTGGGAAGGGTTGTCGATCCTTTAGGTCAACCCATTGACGGTAAAGGTGCCATAAAGACCAGCGAGACAAGGGATATTGAAGTAAAGGCACCTGGAGTTATCGAGAGACAGCCAGTCGATACACCCTTGCAAACGGGATTGAAGTCCATTGACTCCATGATTCCCATCGGGAGAGGACAGCGTGAGCTGATTATCGGTGACCGTCAAACGGGAAAGACCCAGATTGCCTTGGATACTATCATCAACCAAAAGGGAAAAGGGGTTAACTGCGTTTACGTAGCTATCGGACAAAAAACAGCTAGTGTGGCGAGGATTGTCGACCAGCTGGAAAAATATGGTGCAATGGAATACACCACCGTTGTCTTGGCAGGGGCATCAGATCCCGCATCTCTACTCTACATAGCGCCTTATGCCGGTTGCTCTATCGGAGAATATTTTATGAACATCGGCGAGGATGCCCTGATCGTTTATGATGACTTAAGCAAACACGCTGCTGCCTACAGAGAGCTGTCTTTGCTACTGCGAAGACCGCCAGGGCGGGAAGCCTATCCGGGGGATGTTTTCTACTTGCATTCCCGATTATTAGAAAGAGCGGCACGTCTTAATGATAAGCAAGGCGGGGGATCCCTTACCGCTTTACCCATCATTGAAACCCAGGCTAATGATATGTCGGCTTATATTCCCACCAATGTCATTTCCATCACCGATGGCCAAATTTATTTGGAAGCGGGGTTGTTCTACGCCGGATTCAGGCCTGCTATCAACATCGGATTGTCAGTATCCAGGGTAGGTGGGGCAGCTCAGATAAAAGCCATGAAACAAACCGCGGGTACGTTGAGGATCGATTTGGCCCAGTATCGAGAACTGGAATCCTTCTCACAGTTTGCCAGTGAATTGGATGAAGCCACCAGGAATCAGCTGTTGCGTGGCGAAAAGCTTATGGAATTGTTAAAACAGCATCAGTTTTCCCCCATGGCTGTTGAAGAGCAGGTATTGGTTTTGTTTGCTGGTGTTGAGGGGATGTTGGATAAAATTCCAACTGACAGAATCAAGACTTTTGAAGAAGAACTGCTCAGGACTTTTAAGAACCAGCATCCGGAACTTTTAAAGGAAATCATTGAAAAAGGGAAATTAACCGATGAACTAAAGAATAATTTAAGAGAAGGCATTAAAAAATTCACGGAAACTTTCAGTGTGAGTACACAAACTAAGTAACGGGGGTGATGTCATTTGGGTCGCGGCCAACTCAGAGCCATTAAAAGCAGAATAGAATCGACAAGATCTACCGAACACATCACCCACGCCATGGAAATGGTAGCCACGGCAAAAGTGAACAAGGCTTTGCGAAATTGGAAAGCCTTTTCATCTTATGTGGAACGGGTGGATGAACTGGTCAGAGATTGTATTTCCGGCTTGGAAGAATCTCATCGCCTGTTGTACGATTCGAATAAAACCTATGATAAAACCGCAGTGTTTTTAATTACATCCGATATGGGGCTTGCAGGTGCTTATAACTTGGATCTCATAAGAGCTGCTGAAGAGGAAGCTGAAAAATTGAAAGATAACTTTGCCGGTTATATGGTTATCGGTACCAAAGGGGTTTCCAATTTCAGGTATAGAAAGAAAAAGGTACTTTACGATGAGGACAGGTTCTATGATAAACCCAGGTTTTCCACTGCAGAAATGTTGGTGAACCGTATCTTGGATATCTTTGAAGAAAACAAAGCGGACTCTTTTAAAGTTGTTTACAGCAAATTTCACAGTTCTCTTTTACAAAAACCAAGGGTTTTGGATTTACTCCCCATTATGCCAACCGAAAACAAATCGGAAGATAAGGCTTACCGTATTGAATATGAATTTGAGCCTGAACCGAGTCAAGTGTTGGATGAAGCCCTACCACTATATTTAAAGTCGCATATGTTGAGTTTGTTACTTGAGGCTCAAGTGAGTGAACTCTATTCCAGACAAAATGCTATGAGAAATGCTACAGAAAACGCAGAAAATCTTATTGAGCGATTCACGTTGGATTATAACAAGGCGAGACAATCCTCAATTACACAGGAAATAATTGAAATTGTTAATGGGGCGGAGGCCCTTAAAGGATAAGTTTTGAATCCGACAATTATCAATGCGGCAGAAACGATCATTGAAAAGTTTCCGAAAACGCATACAGATACGGATCCTTATGTGGTTTTAATCTCAACGATATTGAGCCAGCGTTCCAAGGATGAAAATACCGAAAAAGCTTCTACCCAATTGTTTCAAGACGGGTGGGATGTTTATGAGGTGGCAAAAAAAGAACCCGAAGAGTTGTATGACAGAATCAAGCCTTCAGGTTTGTATCGGCAAAAGGCAAAAAACATTGTGGAAACCTCAAAGGTACTGATAAATCAATACCAGGGAGAAGTACCTCCCGATATTGATAAACTCACACAATTACCCGGTGTAGGCAGAAAAACTGCTAATATTGTCTTGTGGGTTTCTTTTGGAATCCAGGCAATGGCAGTGGATACGCATGTCCATCGTATTGCTAACCGATTGGGATGGATTCAGACCAAAACACCTGAAAAGTCAGAATATGCACTCATGGACGTTTTGCCGTCCAGTTTATGGGGACCTATCAACGGTTCAATGGTTGAGTTTGGCAAAGCCGTCTGTAAGCCCAGAACGCCTCTTTGTTCAATATGCCCTGTAAGGGATTTCTGTCAATACTATCTTTCAGGAGAAGATACGCGTTGATTCTTGGTTTTGGTATCGACTTGATGGACTTGAGAAGACTCGATGAAAAGAAGATTGAAAGACTAAAGAACAAAGTCCTTACAAAAAGTGAAAATGAACAGTTGTCTGCCATTAAGTCTCTGAAAAGGAAAAAAGAATTCTTTTCCGGGCGTTTTTGTGCAAGGGAAGCTTTTTATAAGGCAACAGGTCGTGGTGTCAGGGATTTCGAATTAAACTCTATCGGCGTGGTAACGGACAAAAATGGGAAACCATTGTTGGAAATTCCCGATGAGCAACTGGCATTTTACTTTTCCGGTAAATGCCGGGCATTTTTATCCATCACACATGATGGTGACTACACTGTAGCCGGAGTGATTGTAGAAGGGATAGACTGAAAAGTCTGTCACTGAGGTGATTTGTGTTGTACCTTAAAGGAGCCGGAATCGAAGAACTTCTGAACGGGATCAATATTGATGCGATGTCAAATGATGCAAGTACACTTATCTATTCTATTTTTGATGAACAGTTCGATTGCACTTCTACTTTCATATCTGGAGCACCATCCGTACATCTTGTAGTTGAAAAAAACAGTGAAACACTTTCAACTCTTTTCTTCTTAGACCTTAAAAGTGTTTCCTTTTCCTTTTCGCCTGAAGATACTTTGAAAAAAACCATACCTGATGATTTTGTAAAAGTTATTAAGAGCTTAATATGGAAAAATGCCAAAATCGTTTGCACAAAAATTCCTTCAATAGATTTTATTTTGGATGAAATTAAATTTTTTTCCGATTACAATATCACAATCCTTGGGTATGCCTCAACTTCTGAAGTACGCTATAATGAAATTAATGAAATGGTCAGAGATATTCCATCATCATTCACACCTGAAGAAACTGAAAAAACACATTATAACGCTTTACTCATCAACTTAATTGCAGTGGAAAGCAATTATTATGAAATCGATAACAATCATTATATTATCCCCAATGTAGGTATGGAGGGGATGGAATTATGGTTGGGAACTAATCCTAGATTTTTCTTGGATATTGTTGACGATAAAGACGATGATTTAAAAAGGGAAACCAAAAAGTTTCTTTACAATATCGTCTTTTCCAGAATAGCTAAGAATATTTCAGACTATTTTTCCATTCATCATTATTCCGTATCTAAGGTTGAAAAAGGGTTTATTATTGAGCAGCTTAGTAAAGAAAAGATTCTTGAATTTTTAAGAATTGTCAAGAAAATCAATCATAACGCAAAAGACATTTTCAACACCGTTCTTAACGGGAAAGCATCTGAATTAGGATCATTAGAAAAAAATGCCCAAAAAAAACTTAACCTGTTAAGGAACTTCTACGATGAAAAGGATATCATTGGCATAGTCACCGTTTCTTATTCATATGAAGAAGAACAACATCGACATATGCTTGAGTTACTGCTCGATGAAGATATTCCTTTGATGATTAAAGGGATCAAAGAGACCGTAAAAGACATTGACGAGCTTCTTAAAACATGTATTGAAAAAGGGGGCAAGGAACTTGAGTTATTTTGAATCGAATGAAACAGCAATGATCCATTCCATAGCAATGGTATTAACCGCAGATATGGAAGAAGATGATCTAAACGAATTAAAGAGTTTGATGAAAGAAGACGGTTTAGAAGTGAAAAAGACAGTTCGTGTTAGCCGGGAGATTGAGTGTTTCAAAGAGTCATTATTCTGTCTTTTCATGGATGGGTATTCACTGGTATTGACCTTTGGGGGTATCGGAATGGAAAGTGATGATATCGTTCCGGAAGCAACCGGTGCTTTGATTGATAAAAGACTTCCCGCTCTGGAAGGTGCAATTATGTATTCCCTCATGGAAAAAGGTGCCTACTCCATCTTAAACCGTGGAATTTGCGGGATCTTTCATTCGACTGTTGTAATAAACCTCCCTAACAAACAATATGTGATCAAGGAAATCCTAAACACCATCATCCCATTACTGAAGCAAGGACTCTATAATATTAATAAAGGTTGATATTGATGGCGAATAAATCTATTTTACCGAGAATAAAAAACAAAAAAGTTAGAGAAACTATTCACGGATATTTGTTCCTTTTACCCTCTTTTGTCATATTGGGGGTATTCGTCTTTTGGCCCATTGCTTATTCATTTGTTTTAAGCTTTTTCAAATGGGATTTTGCCAATCAAAAGAATCCTTACTTCAACGGATTGGAAAATTACCAAAAGTTATTCGAAATGGATATGGCCCTTCCCTATTCTTTTTGGAAGGCTCTAATTTTTTCTGCAGCCTATATTATCGTGGCAATTTGTATCTTAAAGGTAATACAAACATTGATCGCTGCCCACAGCCATTTTGAAAACC
>CAZVPY010000094.1:0-5979 GCA_964629135.1 uncultured Thermotogaceae bacterium
TGGTGATTTAGTTTTACCAAACTGCGATATGTCCATCCGTACGTTTTTCAGTGCCGGCTACGTAAACACCTGAGTCGTTTTTCAAGATGATTTGTCCTCTTCCAAACAGATTGGCATTCAGTGAAATGGTGATTTTGTGTCCTTTTCTTTCCAATTCATGAGCTATTGACGATGTGAAATCTTTTTCGATTAGGACATTTTTTTCTCCGGTCCATTGCCAGCGGGGCGCATCAAGGGCTGATTGGGGATTTAACTGAAAGTCAATCATATTGGAAATGACTTGAAGATGTCCTTGAGGTTGCATAAAGCCTCCCATGACACCAAAAGGTCCCACAGGGGTTAATTTTTTGGTTATAAAACCCGGAATAATGGTATGATAGGGTCTTTTGTTTGGTTTAAGGCTATTGTAATGGGTTTCATCCAATGAAAAGCTGTGCCCCCTGTTTTGAAGGGCAATTCCCGTTCCCGGAACCACTAATCCTGACCCAAAACCCATGTAATTACTTTGTATAAAGGAAACCATGTTGCCTTCTTTGTCTGCGGTTGCCAGATAAACAGTGCCGCTTTGTTGAGGATTTCCTGCTTCAGGAATCATGGCTCGATCAGTGATCAAAGATGCTCTGTTTTCTATGTAGGTTTTTCCCAGTAATCTTTGATAATCAAATGGCATGTATTCGGGTTGTGTGATATATTTTTTGCCGTCTTCAAATGCCAGCTTCAGCGCTTCGATTTCATTGTGGAAATAACCGGCTTCTCTCGTCAGACAGTCTTTCTTTTCCAAAATGGATAATGCTTCTAAGGCAATCAGTCCTTGGCCGTTAGGTGGAATTTCCCAAATCTCATATCCTCGATAATTGGCCATAATGGGCTCTACCAAGTCCGCTTTATAAGCTTTAAAGTCCTCTTCGCTAAAATACCCACCAGTTTGATTTGAGAATTCGATCATTTTGTGCATGAGTTCACCTGAATAAAAATCACGAGCATCCGTTTCAGCGATCTGTTTCAGTGTTTCAGCATGATCCGGCAAATTGACGATCTCTCCCACATGGGGTGACTGACCGCCTTTTGTGAAAGTCTTAAACCAGTGCTTGAACTTTTCATCTTTTAAGATCTTTTGATATATTTCAGTTGCGTTTTTCCAGTTTTCACAGACGGTGGGCTGTAATACGAAACCGTCTCGTGCGTATCTGATAGCGGGTAGCGCACACTCTTCAAGTGTTAGATTTCCAAATTGATCGCAGCACTTTGCCCATCCGGCCGGTGCGCCGGGAACGGTCACTGCTTCCCATCCAAAACGGGGGATTTCCTGTAATCCTTTTTCCTTAATCTTTTCGATTGATAGGTTTTTTGGTGAATAGCCGCTGGAGTTCATCCCATAGAGTTTATCACCTTTGGAAATAATGGCAAAATTGTCACCACCAATTCCGTTGGATGTGGGTTCTACAACCGTTAGACAGATGGCTGTTGCCACTGCCGCATCCGCAGCGTTTCCACCTTTTCGAAGTATTTCAAGACCCGCCTGAGCTGCCAACGGATTGGAAGTGGCTACCATCCCGTTTTTTGAAACGACACAGTTCCGTTTCGATTCATATGGATAATCAAATAAATTGTATTTCATTTTGAAGGCCCCCTTTTTTTATGTCAATACACCCTTATTATAATAATTATAGCACTTATGGGTTGCATTTTATGATTCCACTGCAAAAAGGGTTATTTTGTAAATATCAATCATAATCTCGTTTGCGGGAGCACGGAGTTTTTACCGTTGGTAAAATACTCTAAGGTCAATGTTTTTCTTGACCCCGCATTGGTGCTCCCCTACAAAGACATGAAAACCGTCATATGAGCAATGTAGGGGGAGAGGACGGCTTGTTGACTTCGTCAAAAAGCTTGTGTCCTCCCGAGCAATAATGACAAAGACGATTTTGCGCAATCAATCGAAAAAAAGAGTTTTTGCAGTGGAACCATTTTATGAATAGAAGCTGTCTTTAATGAGTAAGGTTATTCTTCAAGTGCTTCGCTTAATTCTTTTAAACTGAAAGGTTTCAGCAATACGAAGGAAGCACCGGCATCTAATGCTTTTTGTTGTAAAGCAGGATCAGAACTGCCAGTATAAGCGATGACTTTATTTTCAGGTGATTTCCTTTTGACTTCTGAAATAAAGTCCAGTGAAGAACCCTTAGCCAATATCAAATCGATTAAAATATAATCAATATTTGTTGAAATAAGGGATTTTCTAAGCGCTTCATGAGGATCAGTAAAAGAATGACAAATTGCTCCAGCATTTTTCAAGACTAACTCATACACATGAAGGTTTTCAATGTCATCTTCAATCAAAAGAATGTTTTTATCCTTTAATGATAAATCTCTTGTTTTTTTCTCCGAGGTTTCAATCTCTCCCTGGTCTGTCGGATTAACGGGTAAAAGTAAATGAAACTCACTTCCCTTTCCGGGAATGCTTTGAGCCCAAATTGAACCATTTAATTCTTCAGTAAGTTCCTTGCAGATACTAAGTCCGAGGCCTGTTCCGGGTTTATTCATAGTTGATGATTCACGCGAGTATTTATCAAAGATAGAAGACAATTTTTCTTTGGCTATACCAGGTCCAGTATCCGAGATGACAAATTTGATGTAATCTTTGCTTTCAACATGACATACAAGGCTAACCTGTCCTTTGTCTGTATATTTGATGGCATTGGCAATCAGATTGTTTAAGATTTTTTTTAATGCGGTTCTGTCTATAAAGCTTATTGAAGGAACTGATGAAGAAATCCGCGTTGTGAATTTTAGTCTTTTTTTCTTCGCCAGTATTTTCAGCCCTTTCATTGTATTGTTAATCAATTCTCTGATATTTGTTTTTTGAGGGTTGATGGTATAATTACCGGAATTGATTTTGGAAAGGGTGATCAAGTCAGAAATGATATTCAGCAGAAAATTGGACTGTTCTTCCATGATGTTGAGAAAACCTAATATTTCAGGATTATCTTCCATAAGGCTTTGCATGAGTTCAATGTAACCCATAATAACTGTCAATGGGGTTCTGACATCATGGGATATACTGGCCACCAGATGATCACGGTAAAGATTTTCACTCATTTTGTTGTTCAGTGTAATTCTTATTTCAAGGAATGCATTGATGACTTCTGTGGTATATTTCATTTCGTCAAGGATTTCACCTTCAAACTCATCTGTGTAATCAACCACGTCAAAACACAATACACCAAAGTAATCGCCAAATGGTTTAAGACGAATCTGCAGGGTTTTTGAACGATTTTCAATAATACCAGTATCAAGAATGGTTTGTTTGACATCTTTCGGGAAACCTTCTGGGAAGAAACCCGTGTCAACAATTTTAACATTATCTTCTGGTGCTAAAGCGGATATTGATGCGTCTAAGGGAATAATCATGTCAGAGTAATGTGAACCTTCGTAACCAACACCACAAATGTAGTGTTCGCCATCACTTTTTACTAGCCAGAATGAGGCTTTGTCGATAAAAGGGTAGACATCCATGATTTCAACGCAGATCTTTTTGAAGGTGCTGGCATCATCCTCGTTAGATTTTAATATATTCAATATGTTAACAATTAGTTCCGCATAGCTATATTTCGTTTTCCGCATCGTTAAAATACATGCTCCTTTTGTCTAATTAAACTGATGTTAAACTATTGATCATTTGATTATATCATAAATTCTTTTAAATTTTCTATATATACCATGATTTGATTTTTTTGATTATTAGAAATTGTTCTTCTAAAGATGATTTTTCAATCTTGTTATGAATACGTCAAAAAAAACTCCCCATTGGGGAGTTTTTTTAACAGTGAGATTATGTTTATTTAAAAGATTCGATGAATTTTTTGTAAGCAAGATAGGTTTCGTATACATCAGCCTTGCTGACTACCTCAAAAGGAGAATGCATTCCGATAACGGGTACACCCGCATCGACCACTTTGATTCCTTCCTGGGCATAGAACTTTGCAACGGTTCCGCCGCCACCAATATCTACCTTTCCCATTTCTCCGTTTTGCCATTTAACATCGTTGGCATTAAAGAAATTTCTTAAAGCACCCAGTGTTTCAGCATCAGCATCATTTGCTCCACCTTTACCACGGACACCTGTGTATTTCACAAAGGCCATACCATAACCTAATTTTGTAGCGTTTTTCACATCATGGACTTCTTTGAAATTCGGGTTGATAGCCGGAGCCACATCTCCAGACAACAGGGTGGATCTTTCGATGATGACTTCAAGAGGTGTATTTAGTTTATAAATATCTTTCACAGCGTTGAGGACCTTTTTCCAGAAATGACATTTGGCACCTGTGCTACCATCGCTTCCGATTTCTTCTTTATCCAATAATAAAACACAGGCGGTTCGGTCTACTTTTTCTGCGTCCATAATGGCCTTGAGTCCGGTATAGGAACAAACTCTGTCATCATGACCATATGCGCCCAGCATGCTTCTGTCCAGTCCAACATCTCTGGGTTTTATAGCAGGAACAATTTCTATTTCCGCTGAGAACAAGTCTTCTTCTGTGATGGCATACTTTTCGTTCAACATGTTCAAAACATTCAATAAAACGGGATCTTTTGCCTTGTCTTCCGTGTTATACGTGATTGCCCTGGATCCAATAATCAAGTTTAATGTGTTGGCGTTAAAGGCCTCGTTCACGTCACCCTTTTTTCTGTCAAGATGGGGTAACAAATCAGAGATAACGAATACCGGATCGGTTTCGTCGAATCCGATTCTGATGTCTACTTTTTCTCCGTTACCTTTTATGACAACACCGTCTAAAGCCAAGGGAATACTAAACCATTGATATTTTTTGATACCACCGTAATAATGAGTCGAGACCATGGCGAATTCACTGTCTTCGTATAAGGGTGTTGTTTTGAAATCTATTCTTGGGGCATCCACGTGTGCTGCGACCATGTTCATACCATCTTTGACATCATCGGCAAATCTGTAAAAGGCCACCGATTTTCCCCGGTTGTTTACAAATAATTTTGTTCCTTCAAGGCTTTTGGGTGGATTTTTAAGAAAGTCTTCGTAATCAATGAATCCCTTTGCCTTAGCAAGCTTAATGGCTTCATCAACAGATCGTCTTTCGGTTGTAGATTTTTCCAGGTACTTGGCATATTCAGCGTTGAAGAAGTCAATGGTCTGAACATCTCTGTCAGCCCAAACACTTTTTGGATTTCTTCTCAATTTTTCATGCAGCTTTTCATATTTGTTTTTCTCTGGCACTGTTTGTTCACCTCATATAATAAATTTTATACATCAATAAACTTAGTAAAACTAACTTTTTGTTTAAAAAATAAAGGCGACAGGTGCCGCCCTTAATAAAAAAAATAAAAAAACGGATTATGCTCTGAGTACAACCGTTGTTGATGGATTTATTCAACAGTAATTGCGTTTACAGGGCATGAGCTTGCTGCATCTTCAGCACATGATTCATCTGTTTCAGGTGTTATTACTTCAGCTTTTCCGTCATCAACCATTTTAAATACTCCCGGGCAAAGACTTTCGCAAACACCGCAACCAATGCATGTGTCTTTATCAAGTGTTACTTTTGCCATTCACAAACACCTCCATTTTTTTAATGATTTATCTACCAAAAATATTATAACATAAAGAACCTATAGTCAGTTCAAATCATCGTATTTTTTAAGCTGTATATATCTCTATGCTATAATATCGCTAAAGAAAACAGATGGAGGTCAATAATGGCAGAACTGGGAAAACATTACGATCCGAAGGACATTGAAAAAAAATGGTATGAGCAATGGGAGAAATCAGGTGACTTTAAGCCTACCGGACATGGAAAACCGTATGTAATCGTCATTCCGCCTCCAAATATAACGGCAAGGCTGCATATGGGTCATGGGCTTAATCTCACACTGCAAGATATTTCAATACGTTTTCAACGCATGATGGGAAGAGATACCCTTTGGCTTCCCGGTGAAGACCATGCC
>CAZVPY010000095.1:0-5885 GCA_964629135.1 uncultured Thermotogaceae bacterium
TAAATAAATCAAAGGTAGAAGGAGAGATTTTCATGAATTTAGAAAATTATATACGCGACATTTTAGATTTTCCCAAACCGGGAATTGTTTTTAAAGATATTACGCCGCTTTTGAAGAATCCTGAGGCATTCAATGAGACTTTGAATGTGATGGAAGATCATCTCAAAGATGATACTTTTGATTATTTTCTTGGTGTGGAAGCCAGGGGATTTATCTTTGCTGCAGCATTAGCGGCAAGAATGAACAAAGGTATGATTCCGGTCAGAAAACCCGGCAAACTTCCCGCAGAAACCTATCGGAAAGATTATACCTTGGAATACGGAACAGCAGGTTTGGAGATTCACAAAGATGCTATCGACAAAGGAGACAGAGTTCTCATTGTGGATGACCTTTTGGCAACTGGTGGCACCGTGGAAGCCGTTGCTTTGATGATAGAAGAAATGGGTGGAATCGTTGAAAAAATGCTATTCCTCATTGAGCTTGACTTCTTAAACCCAAGAGAAAAACTATCTGGTTACAAAATCGATTCACTGATTCATTATTAAGGGGGATTCATAAATGCTTAAGTTTAATTTTAATAATTTTTCCGTTGAAAAGTGCTTGAACGGTAATTCTCATAATGAAATTCATTCGCATTTGGAAAAGGCTCAAAAATCATTTGAAGAGATAAAGACTAATCCACCTGGATTTGTTCAACTGTTGGAAGATGTATCATATGTAAACGAAATTCAGCAATGGGTAGAAAAATCCGTTATTGGAAAATATGACCATTTTGTTGTGCTGGGAATTGGTGGGTCTGCACTTGGAAATATCGCCCTTCAGAAATCATTAAAACCCCTCAATTGGAATCGAATGACTAAAACTCAAAGAGATGAGTTGCCCACCATCGATATCTGGGATAATGTTGATCCTGATTTTGTTCAATCGAACTTAGAGGTTATTGATCCTTCTAAAACACTCTTCAACGTGATTTCCAAATCCGGAACCACGGCTGAAGCCATGTCCAATTATTTAATTGTAAGACAACTCCTACTCGATAAGGGCTTAAGCCCTAAAGATCACTTTGTCTTTACCACAGATCCGGAAAAAGGGGTTTTAAACAAGATTATTGAACAAGACGGTATCAAAAAATTTATCATCCCACCTTCAGTGGGGGGAAGATTCAGTGTTTTAACTCCAGTTGGACTCATTTCAGCTGCTGCAGCCGGAATCGATATTGAAAAGTTAGTTCAAGGTGCTGTTAATTCCAAAAAACGCTTGTTTGAGTCTTCTATTCAAGATAATCCAGCAGCTATGATTGCCTTGCATCACATGTTATTCGGAGAAAAAGGAATGGCCATTAATGTGATGTTTTCATATTCTAATGCCCTATTTTATTGGGCGGACTGGTTCCGTCAAATTTGGGCGGAAAGTCTTGGAAAGGCTACCGATAACGATGGCAATCAAATTAATTATGGACTGACACCAGTGAAAGCAATTGGGCCAACCGATCAGCATTCACAAGTACAACTTTACAACGATGGACCCAATGATAAAGTGATTACATTTTTAAAGGTTGAAAACTTCAATCATCAAATGACAATACCATCATTGCATAACGACATTGAGGCGTTAAGTTATTTAGGCGAAAAGAGCCTGAATCAACTGATAGATGCTGAACAACGGGCAACGGCCTATGCGGTTAAAAACCACGGACGTCCTAATATGGCCGTGGAATTCCCCAGGATCGATGAGGAACATATCGGAGAATTTATCTTTGTCTACGAAATGGCAACCACTTTGTTGGGATATATGAAGCATATCAACCCATTTGATCAACCCGGTGTTGAAGATGGAAAGATTTATACCTATGCCCTTATGGGAAGAAAAGGCTTTGAAGAAAAGCGCAAAGAAATTGAAGGCAACTAACGAGGTGTTTATTTGAAAGAGCCAAAGATCATTGATCGAGTAAAAATAACTGTCAAAGCGGGGCAAGGTGGTAACGGAGCCTCGACTTTTCGCAGAGAAAAATACGTGCCCAAAGGTGGACCTGACGGTGGAGATGGCGGCAATGGAGGGCACGTTTTCATTAAAGCAACGAACCGAATAAATTCACTCATTGATTACCGCTACAACCAGCATATTAAAGCACCCGATGGAGAAAACGGCAGACGTTCAAACGAACACGGTGCTGATGGAGTACCATTGGTATTAGAAGTACCCGTTGGAACGGTTGTCAAAGATAATGAAACAGATGAATTGTTGGCAGATATGGATCAAAACAACAAAATCGTCTGCATCGCACGAGGAGGGCGTGGGGGCAGGGGTAACGCCAGATTTGCCACACCTTCCATGAGAGCGCCTCGTTACAGCGAAAACGGAGTCAATGGTGAAGAAAAAAAACTCCTAATGGAGTTGAAAATGATCGCGGATGTGGGATTAATCGGTTATCCAAGTGTCGGTAAATCCACTTTGATTTCTGTTATCAGTAACGCCAAACCCAAGATAGCCGACTATCATTTTACCACCATATCACCAAATTTAGGTGTGGTGGATTATCATGGACAGGATTCGTTTATGGTGGCTGACATCCCCGGCATCATAGAAGGTGCACATGAAGGAGCCGGTCTTGGTTTCTACTTTCTCAGACATGTAGAACGCACAAAAATCTTGGTTCATCTTGTTGACTGCTCGTTGTCTGAAAGACCTGATCCCATAGAAGATTATAAAAACATTCGTCATGAACTTCTTTCTTATTCAGAAAAACTTTCACAAAAGGAAGAAGTTATCGCCTTGTCGAAGGCAGATGCCTCAATAGAAGAAGTCATAGAGGATACTAAAAAACAATTTGAACAAATGGGTAAAAAAGTCTTTGTCATCTCAGCCGTCACAGGACTTGGGATTGACGCATTGTTAGAGTTTCTTTATACAAAAGTACAAGCTGAAAGACAAAAGCAAGAATTGGAAAAAGAAGGACATGATGAGTTTTTGGAAGATGGTAAACTTCCAAAAATAAAAGCATTGGATTTTCCTGTCCCAGAAAGAATCAGATTGGAGATTACGCAAATCGATCAAAACACATGGGAAATTGGCGGCGAGCAATTTGAAATGCTGTATCATAGAATAAACTTAAACAACCGTGATGGATTTGAACGGTTAATGAAGATATTGAAAAGCAGCCGTATGGATCACCTCTTAAGAAAAAAAGGAGTAAAAGAAGGTGACACAGTCATTATCGGCAACTCGGAATACGAATATCATGAAGATCGTTAAGGGGGAAAAATAAGATGGTTGAATCGATGATCAGATTACGAATGAGCATGCACGATGCCCATTATGCGGGAGAACTGGTAGACGGGGCAAAGATGCTTCAATTATTTGGAGATGTGGCCACTGAACTCTTGATTAAAAATGACGGTGATGAAGGGCTATTTGCAGCTTATGACAATGTGGAATTTCTGGCACCGGTATATGCTGGTGATTACATTGAAGCCAAAGGCTGGATCGAAAAATCCGGCAATACATCCAGAAGAATGAAATTCGAAGCTTATAAAGTCATAGAGAATGCCCGACTCGAAAACCAAGACAGTGCATGCAATGTGCTTGAAGAACCTATCTTGGTTTGTAGAGCCAGTGGTACTTGTGTGGTTCCAAAAGATAAGCAAAGAAAAAATAACGAGGGGTGAAAGCATGTCTGACTTTAAGAAATTAATCATTACTGCCGCCATTTGTGGAGCTGAGGTGATGAAGGAGCAAGATCCCTATTTACCAACAACGCCTGAGGAATTATCTGATGAGGCAAAGAAGTGTTTTAACGCGGGAGCTAGGATTGTTCACCTTCACGTTCGAGATGAAAAAGGAAACCCCACACAGGATGCGGAAATCTTTAAAAAAACAGTTGGTTTGATCCGACAAAAAGCTCCTGAACTCATCGTTCAAGTATCAACTGGAGGGGCAACCTGGATGAAACCCCAAGAAAGATTGCAAAGCCTTGAATCCAATCCGGACATGGCCACATTGTCTACGGGAACCTCTAACTTCGGATCAGATATTTTCATGAACACAAAAGATATGATTCTTAAATTTGCTGAAAAGATAACGGAAAAGAATATTATGCCCGAATTTGAGTGCTTTGAAGCCGGCCATGTCAGCTTTGCCAATTGGTTGGTGAAAAAAGGCTACATTAACAGAAAACATTATCATTACGATTTTGTCATCGGTGTTCCTGGTGCAATGGAAGCCAGTTTGGAAACTATCTGTCATATGAAGAATATGATTCCCAAAGAAGCAACCTGGTGTGTTGCGGGAATTGGAAGACATGAATTAAATATGGCAGCCATCGCCATCGCAGCCGGAGGTCACGTCAGAGTGGGAATGGAGGATAACATATACATTTCCAAAGGAGTATTGGCAAACAGCAACGCGGATTTGGTTGAACGAGTTGTTGCCATTGCTAAAAACCTTAATAGAGAAATCGCTACTCCAAATGAAATAAAGGAATTATTCGGACTATCATAAAAAACATTAAAAGGTGTGGAGACAAATTGGAAAAAATCATCATTGTTGATTATGGTTCACAATATACAAGATTGATCGCAAGACGAGTCAGAGAAAATCACGTTTTCTCTGAAGTGGTTTCTCCACAATCACCACTTCCAGCTGGCGAGATAAAAGGGATTATCCTTTCGGGGGGACCTGAAAGTGTATACGAAGAAAGCGCGGGAAAGATCCCCGTTTGGTTTGATCAAATAAAAGGCACTATCTCAGTTCTCGGAGTATGTTACGGATTTCAGTTGATTATTCATCACTTAAACGGGATGGTGGAACATACCGGGAAATCCGAGTACGGTAGAACAAACATGACCCTCAACGGGAAAACATCCTTTTTTAACGGCTGCCCATCCTCATTTATCACTTGGATGAGTCATGGTGACTCCGTTACCAGACTTCCAAATGGGTTTAAAAAAACCGCTCAAACAAACAGTGGTATCATTTCAGCCGCAGAGAATGAACAATTATCATTATATGGGATTCAATTTCACCCGGAAGTTAAACACACGGAATACGGCGAGACTATCATCAGTAACTTTTTGTTTGAACAATGTGGTTGTAAAGCCTCTTGGAGTCTTGAGGATTTTGCAGAACAAAAGATCAAAGAAATCCGAGAATGTGTAGGCAACAAACAGGTGATCAGCGGATTCTCCGGTGGTGTGGATTCATCCGTTGCATCGGTATTGGTACACAAAGCCATTGGAGACAATTTAACAAATATCTTTGTGGACCACGGGCTTCTGAGAAAAGATGAAGAAATAGAAGTACCGGCTGTTTTTAAACGGGCCTTGGGGCTTAAATTCCGACTCGTATATGCAAAAGATGAATTTTTCAACGAATTAGCCGGGGTAATTGATCCGGAACAAAAGCGAAAGATCATTGGTGAAAAATTTATTCGCGTATTTGAAAAAGAGGCATCAGAAATCGGGAATGCTGATTTCCTGGTACAGGGAACAATTTACTCAGATGTGATTGAAAGTGCCGGTACAAAAACGGGAAAAACCGCAAAGATCAAATCTCATCACAACGTAGGCGGTTTGCCCGAAGACATGAAAATGGATTTGATCGAACCTCTTCGAGACTTGTTCAAGGATGAAGTCAGAAAGATTGGTGAAATATTGGGAATACCAGATCACATCGTTCACCGGCAACCTTTTCCCGGTCCAGGTTTGGCAGTCAGATGTCTTGGAGAAATCACAGATGAGAAGATTAACATATTAAAAGAAGCAGACTATATCTTCAGAGAAGTGTTGCGTGAAGCCCAGTGGTTGGAGAAGGCCTGGCAGTCATTTGCCGTTATTCTACCCGTAAGAAGTGTTGGTGTTGTTGGCGACAGACGTTCATACGGTTATACC
>CAZVPY010000096.1:0-5730 GCA_964629135.1 uncultured Thermotogaceae bacterium
CTCAATTTCTATAGGCGGTTTTTGTACATTAAAAGGAAATGATGTGATTTTGTTCCTTTTTATTTTAGATTGTTTTAGCCGTTTATAATCCGGTGAGAATTGCCAATCGCTCTTGGATAAAACTTCCCGATCATGAAAAGGTTCCTCTCCGGAAATTTTCTTGTATTCTCCATCAATGTTTAACGCCATTAACAAAGGCCCGTATGTGATGTATGAATAATCTTTGTTATGCACCTTTACTTCAATTTCTCGTTTAAACTGTATCTTTATTTCGTCTTGGGAAGACCATTTTTCATTGATTCGATAATAATCTTTCTCATTTTTTCCAATATGAACCACTTGGTCTTTATAAGTTATGATTGTTTCTTCGCTCCAAGAGGGGATTCTGAAATGAATAGGGAATTCTTTTGGGGTATTTGTGTTGATTTTAAAGGTAATGTCATCTCTAAAGGGATAATCGGTTATTTCATCGATTGTAATGATTTGATCCTCTAGACTGAATTGTAATTGCGATGGTCCGTAAACATCTTTTACCAAGGTCCCATCGGTGTGTTGTAACCATAAATTACGTACAAGCTTTGGCCACCCCTGATGCATATTTGCAGTGCAGCAGCCAAAATTGGGTTCTAATCCGTAAATATTGGCTTGAGAACCGTTATTATACCACGGCCTTACTTCAACACTCGCTTTAATCTGATTCACTTGTTGAACATATTGATGGGATTTCATATCTTCGGTAAATGTTGCCGGTAAAGCGTTATAAGCCACATACTCAAGTGTTTCTCCATATTTTTTGTTTTCAGTTAACTTCATTAATGTTTCAAGGGAATACATATACTCAACGACTGCACAGAGTTCTGTCCCTTGAACCGGTGATTTCCCATTTAAGTGCTCATCCCCCGAAAACATCCCATTTGGCATGCCGTGATAGGCCATCAGATTTTTAATCGCCACTTGCTGTGCTTCATTATCCATTATGTCTCCAGTTAAAAGATATCTCAGATAAGGGTATTTTATAGCCATAGCAACATTAACCACGTGACTGTAATGGTATTTTTCAAAAACATCTATGATTTCCGGGTTATTTTTATGTTTCTCAAAAATTTTATCCATTAACTCACCGGCATTTTGGGAAAAGGGATCGACTTTCTCGCCACATAACTCTTCCAAGTGTTTTTCAACATAATGCCAAGGCATGATTTCTGACATGGGTTTTTTAAAAGGGAAAACGGAAAAAAATCGAGACCAATCGAATGATTGATTCCAAATTTTTTTGGCCAATTCAATCAGAAATTCATCCTGCGTCTGATCATATAGCCAATAAATTCCCAAAATATTTTCACCAGCTCGGGGCATTCCCCACATTTTAAGAGGTTTCTCTTCAATCACTTCATTTTGATACTGAAAATACTTCCTCATAAACGGAATAATTCTTTCATCGGAGGTGGCTTCATAATACTGGATTAAAACTTTTATCATAACCATTCTTGGCCACCAGTCTTCGTTTGTTTCAGGTCCAAAAAAACCGGTTTCTTTTTGGCTTTTTAACGTCCATTCAATCCATTTTTGTGCCTTTTGTTTTAATGTGTCATCTTCCAAAAGGTAGGCTAAAGGAATGAGACCATCCAAATAATAAGGTCCTCTTTCCCAGTTTTCCCCATTTCCTCCAAGCCAACCGCTATTCGGACCAACATCAGGCCAAATATCTTCAAGAAAGCCGGTTAAACCCTGTGCTTGTATTTCCAACTGTCTCTTCAGCCAACCTTTTGGTCTTAATTGACCAGTTTTAAATGACTTTTTTAAATAAAATTGTGTGTTGATCATATGACCTCCTGAATTAGCCTTTAACCGTTCCAGATGTCAAACCTTTGACATAATACTTTTGTAGGATTAAAAAAACGAGCATCGATGGTATCAAAGAAAAAACCACCCCGGCATTGATCAAACCCCAGTCTTTAGAAAAGCGTTGAGTGGCAAAAACTGTTATTCCAACTTGGATGTTCCTCACATCCGGTGAGGATGAAAAGATGAGTGACAGGACAAAATCATTCCAAACCTCCAAAAAAACATACACAATTATCGTGGCTAACGCTGGCAGTGAAAGGGGAACCAATATCTTAAACAAAATGGTCATCTCGCCTGCCCCGTCAATCCGTGCACTCTCTCTTAAAGATTTGGGAAGAGACCTGAAATAGTTGAAAACCATAAAGATACAAAAGGGCATGAAAAAAGTCATATACACCAGAATCAACCCAACTCTTGTATCAAATAAGCCGATTTTATTGAGTAAATCGTATATGGGAATTAATAGAGATTGAAAAGGAACCATCATAATGGATAGAATTAATAAGAGAACCACATTGCTTCCTTTAAAGGGCAACATGGATAACGCATATCCTGAAAGCAAGCTCACAATCATAACCCCCAGAATACTTACGCCAGCCATGAACAAAGTGTTCAAAATATATTTGCCAAATAAACCATTACCCGCTGTAAATAACTTAATAAATTGATCAAAAGTAAAGTCTTGTGGGATGAGCGTGGGAGGATAACTTAAAATCTCACCAGTGGGTTTAAAAGCGGTGGAAAAGCTCCACATGATTGGCAGCAAAAAAGAAATAGAAACGATGATTAACACTGCTATGATTGCCTTATTCATTTGAAAAACCTCCCAATTTGAGTTGAACAAAACTTAAACAAAGCAAAATCCCTAAAAACACCACTGAAATCGTTGCGCCATATCCCACATCGTAATACTCAAAGGCTACCTTGTTGATATACATCACCATGGTTTGTGTGGTTTTCATTGGTCCCCCGCCAGTCATGATGTAAAACTGATCAAAAGCTTTAAATGAACCGGCAAGAGAGAGAATTAAGGCAAGAAATATAGTTGGTTTGAGCAGAGGAAGCGTAATTTTGTAAAAAATCGTTACTTTTGAAGCACCATCAATTTTAGCCGCTTCATATATGGTTTCAGAAATACTCTGTATCCCTGCTAACAAAATAATCATTGTAAATCCCAAAGTCTTCCAGGCAATCATAAAAGATACCGACAATCGGGCACTCCATGTTTCACCCAACCAATTCACCGGTTGGTTGATCATCCCAAGTTTTTGAAGGATAAAATTTAATAACCCGTATGTATCATTATAGATCCAACTCCAGATAAAACTGGCTGCAACAAACGATATGGCTACCGGCATAAATATAATCGTTCTGGATACCGTGTTTTTTCTATTTGTATCTTTCAGAATCACAGCAAACAAAACGGCCGGTACAAAAATCATCGGCGTTACAATAATGGTGTAAATAAAGGTATTCCAAAGCGTTTGCAGGAACTCATCATCCTGAAACACCTTGAGATAATTCTTAAAACCTATAAAATCTGACCCCCCCATTACTTGCCATTCTTGAAACGAGATGATTAACACTCGGAGTAGTGGATACAGAAAAAAAACACTGACCAAGACTAATGCAGGTGATAAAAACAGCAGGCTTTTAATGGTATTTCTGCGCATTTTCCTCATAAACAGCTCCCTTAAAAATGAATAAAAAAGGGGGAGTCCCCCCCTTTTTTCAAACTATTTCATGATTTCTCTTATCTCTTCATCACATTTTTCAATGGCTTCATCCACACCAATCTTACCCAGCAGCGCTCCCTGCAGGTAATATAAAACCGGGTCGTAAATTTGATTGTACTTGAATGTATAAGGTGTTTTGGCTTTGGTAAGGATCTCAGCGAAAGCCTCCATCTGTGGAATGGCGTTGTAGTATTCATTGTCAAACAAACTGGGTCTGGGAAGCAACATGAGATCAGGGGCATACGCTTCAATCATCGCATCCGACATGGCAAATTCCAAAAATTCAAGTGCTTCTTCCTTATGCTTTGTCTGTGAAGGAATACCAATCAACTCTCCCCCACCAAATGTTGAAAATTCTCCTGAACCTCTGGGCATAAAAGTAACGCCAAAATCCATATCCGGTGCATCGGTCATAATCGGGCTGACACTGAAATTCCCGCCTAAGAACATGGCAATTTTACCTGAAATAAAGGCATTATAACGATCTGCAAAAGACCATTGTGCACTTGATACAGGAGCCACTTTGTATTTGTGAATCAAATCATACCAAAGTTGGAGTGTTTCCTTTGACTCCGGAGAGTTAAAGACAACGTTGCCATTATCATCAAACATACTGCCACCGTTTGACCATACCCAGGGCATAAACCAGAACATGTATGAACCGGCATCGTTACCAACAAGCGCAATTCCCCACTGATCAGTTACGCCATCGTTGTTAAAATCCTTTGTAAGCTTTTGTGAAGCTACCAGCAGTTCATACCACGTTTCAGGTGGATTCTCAGGATCAAGGCCCGCTTCTCTAAACATATCCTTATTCCAAATCATGGTTGATAAATCAATTTCATACGGTAAAGCGAAAACCTTTTCATCTTTAGAACCAAGTTTCAACAACCCATCAGGCAACTCATCAAAGTATTCTCTGGACGTTGCCCATTCCGTGATGTCCTCAAATGCTCCAATGGAAATAAAATAAGGGAAATGAACCAGATCAAGGGCATAAACATCAGGTGCTTTTTTTGCACCTAATGCAGCCATAAATTTTGAAACCAACTGATCATAAGGTACCTGGACAAATTCAGCCCTGAGAGATTTGCCCTCTTTTTCCATTTTTTCATTGAACATATCAACGATTTCTTCAAAATTTGCCAATCGACCCCATACCTTTAAAACAACATCTGAACTAAAGATCGTCAACGAACACAACACAACAATTAACAACATAAGCAAGCATTTCTTTTTCATTCAAATAACCTCCTTGATTTTTATACATTACCGGTAACGTTCACGGTAATTACAAAAAAAATTATGTGCTTTTTCTTTCCACCAAATCAACATCTAAAATGACTCTGACCGGTTGACTTCTTTGCTCATTTATTCGTTCCAGTAAAATTTCAAATCCTTTTTCTCCCAGTTCTTTCTTGTCGATATTCACGGTTGTGAGAGAGGGAGACACGATCCCGGAGAATACGATGTTGTCAAATCCTACAATTTTAATCTCATCGGGAACACTCACTCCCGCTTCATGAATGGCATTAAGCGCACCCATTGCCATTAAATCGTTAAAACAGAATAAACCATCGATTCTTTTTTTCTTTTTCAATAACCTTTTAACGGTCTCGTAAGCTTGATAAATATCCATATCAATCTCAATCATCATCTCATCATTGAATGTTATCTCATACTCCTTTAATGCTTTTTTAAATCCTTCATATCTCATTTGAGAAACCGATTTATACAGATAGTGATTGAGAAATAAAAGGTTTTTACACCCCTTTTCAATGAGATGTTTTGTTGCCAAATAGCCACCTTTTACCTCATCATTATGCACTGTATCAACTTGAACGTCTTTAAAATATCTTCCCAAGACAACTACCGGGAAATTTCTCTTAAGCAGAGTTTTGATATCGCTATTATCACTTTGAACAGGCGTAATGATAAGCCCGTCAACACGTCTTTCCAATATCGTTTTAATGGCATTTTTTTCGTTCTCATAAACCCTGTCCGTATTCATCAATATCATCTGATACCCTACTTCATGCGCCCTTCTCTCGATCGCTTTGACCAATTCAGCAGAAAAAGGGTTGGTATTATCAGAGACAATCACTCCAAAGATTTTGGTATGTTTTTTTCTCAATAAAGAAGCCGAGGC
>CAZVPY010000097.1:0-5605 GCA_964629135.1 uncultured Thermotogaceae bacterium
GGAGTCCTGGCGTGATTGATGGCGGTGGGTGGGGCGTCTGATGGCGTACAAATCCACGAAACACCGCACGGAAGCCCCGCTCCACCTCCCGGTGGATGGTGGGCTGAACCTTGGCAAGTCCCCGTCAGAGATCGGCCAGAACGAACTGACGCTGGCAACGAATTTCTATTACGCGGCATCCGGTTGTGATAAAACCAATACTTTCAACCCTAAATCTTCCAACACCCTTGCCACGATGGCAACGCCAAAGGAAGGATGATCCACATATATATCGCCGGTTATTAGCGTTACATCCGGTTGAACCCATCCGGTTTGATGAAATGAATCAAGATCAACCGGAATCGTCCATTCACTTTTTGTCATTACCAACCTCTGATGGAGTGTAATAATCTTTTTCCTTTTCTAAAATCTTTTTTAATTTCTTCCTGCACCTTAAAAGTTTTGTGCCTACTGTTCCAATAGGAATACCCATCTTTTCGGAAATTTCTTTGTACTTCATTCCTTCAGCTGATAATATAAGCATCTCACGACAATCTTCAGGCAATCGTTGTAAAATCTTTTTATATTCTTCTATCTTAATCTCTTCAATGGCCAGATCAAGGGGGTCGTCAGATTTTTCGTTTTCTGTAATTTCAAGGAATGAATTATCTCCTTCACTCCCCATCTCTGCATCTAATGCAACGGTGTTATTATCAGCCCTTTTTTTGGCATTTCTTTGTCGATGCATATCAATTGATATGTGAGCTGCAGTCGTAGCCAAAAAAGCCTTTAGATTTTTAACGCGTGTTAAATCTTCAAAAGCCATTCTCAAAAAGGTTTCCTGTACAATATCATCCGCTGAATCTCTAAAATCAGGGTATTTATATCCGACAACCGCTTTCAGGTATCTTCCGTAACGATTGTAAATTTCTTCCCAAAAGCGTTTTTCGCCTATTTTATCTCTTTTTTTTATTAATTCTTTATCATCGATATTGTGTATTCTTTTACCTATGGTTATGGGCATATCAGCACCCTTTTCGCATAAATTTTAACTTTTCTTACACTTATATTGTACCATATAATGAAAGTTAGGAATGGCTGTTAGTTTACAGCTAATTATTCTTAGGAATGTTTTTTTTAAAGGGTTTTAATTGGAGAATTTGCAAATCATTCCCATAAGATAACATGTTAACTTCACTGCAAATTTGTTTTTCATTATTACCACCTCCAACAACAATACTCCCTACTTTTAAAAACTATCGCATGAGGTTGGATTTATTCAAAAAATTTTATTTCAGTTTCCAAAAAAATGCCAGTCTTTTTTAAGATTTGTTTTTGAAGGTGACTGATGAGCTTTTTTACATCTTTGGCCGATGCTTTATTTTTGTTGATGATAAAACCTGAATGCTTTGTGGAAACACATGCTCCTCCAACAGTATGACCTTTCAAACCAAGTTGCTCTATCTCATATGCAGGATGAAAATTTAAAGAAGGTTTCTTAAAGATACTACCTGCTGAAGGGTAATCCAAAGGTTGTTTTTGTGATCGCTTTATTTCGTAAGATTTCATTTTTTTCAGTATTTGTTTCTTATTTCCTTTTTGTAACTTTATTTTTATACCAAGAATAATATATTTATCATCCATAAAGCGGCTTTTCCGATAATCAAAACCACAGTCTTCTTTGTTGTAAGTGAGGATTTTTTTTCTCTCTCGATGATAAGCGGTCACTTCTTGAAGATAGTCTGAAATAGCATATCCATAAGCACCGGCATTCATATATACTGCGCCTCCCACTGTCCCCGGGATACCTGATAGTCCTTCCAAACCGGTTAAATCATTCTCAGCACATCGATAACATAACTCCCGTAGTAAAAAACCTCCATCAATTGTTATCTGATTGTTTAAGACTGAGATGTTTTTCACAGATAACGTACTGATAATAATCTCTGTTTTCATTTCATCCGCAAATAGTATATTTGAGGCCCTTCCAATGAGGTGGAAATGGATGTGATGGTCGTCAAGGATACGAATTAAGTTGATTAACTCAGATTTGCTTTCAGGCTGAAAAAAATATCTGATGACACCGCCAATCTTGAAAGTGCTGATTTCTTTCAACAAAACATTTTTTAAGTAGTTAAATTTCGAAAGATCCAGTGCAAAGATATCCATCATCTGTTTAAATAAGTGAATCGCTTGCCTTGATAAGTGTTTCTTTCATGCATGATCCTTTCAATCTCTTGTATAATTTCTATTTTCAACATCCCCCAATTTCCATGGGCATTTTCTTTTGGAGGCTCGGAACATAATCGATGAATAACGATAGATGGATCAAGATATTCCAAAAAAAGAATTTCTCTTTCGACAAATTCATCAAAAGGAAGTAAATTGTATCGGCCCCTTTTTATTCTTCTATCCAGTTCTGTTCCCTCAACAACATAAAGAGAATGAAGTTTAACCCCATCAACACCTAGTGCACTGAGAATTTGAGCACCTTCAACAATATCTTCCACAGTATCTTGTGGTAAATCAATTATCATATGTGCTAAAGTATCGATTCCCATTTTTTTTGTTCGTAAAATGGCATCTATAAAATCAGCCAGTGTATGGCCACGGTTCAAATCAATTAAGGTTTCCCTGTTAATGGTTTGAAGTCCATATTCAATCAAAATATCTACCTTGTCTTTATACGTGGCAATCAAATCCAGTTTCTCCTGCTCTACACAATCAGGTCTTGTGGATATGTCAAGTATTTTGATTCTTTCGTCTATAAACAAAGCATCAAAGATTTGTTTAAGTTTTTCCACAGGTGCAAACGTATTGGTATAGGATTGAAGATAAACGGCAAAAAAAACATCCTTACCGTACTTGTTTTCTACACGTTGTATCATGGTTTCTATTTGTTCTTCAACAGGAACACTTGGTGATTCTGCAGCAAAACCGCTTCCAGTTGGATCACAAAAAATGCATCCATTCAATCCATTAGCTCTCATTCTGTTGGGACATCCCAATCCTGTTGAAACGGGAATTCTTTGTACCCGCTTTCCGTATTTTTTCTTCCAAAAAGTATTTAACTTTTGATAAGGTATCAAAGATCTATCACACTTTCGTTGATCACATCCGGATTTTCAAAGAAATCGATTAATTGAATTCGTATGGTTTCAAGTTCTTCAATACTGTCACTTTCAAGATAAAAAAACCATTTTTCTTTAAACCACGATTCAACAAAAAGGTTACCATTTTCTGTTTTGTACTCACCCATCAAAAAGGGTATGGATGTAAATGATGATTTAAACAGGGCGTTATTTTCCTTGGCAAAAGCCCTCCAAAGATAATAAACTCCTTTACTTTTAGTCGTGTGTGCGGAGACGATTTTTGCATAAGTACCGTTATTTGAGGAATATACGATTGAAATCATGTTTCCTTCAAGGGCTTCATTATCCAGAAAATCGGAAACGTTTGTAAATTCATATTCCGTAGCCTTATATCTTGCTATTTTAAAATCAACCAGTGTTGATACGGTAAAATCCTCTCTTTCAGGTATTTCGCCACAAGATGTCAACAATAACATCACAAAAATTATCAAGAAAACATAAGAAAGAGATTTTTTTATTTTCTTTATAGTTTTTTTCATCGAATCACCTTCTTCTTTCATCACTTAACCTCAAGAAAACCATGCTAACACTTAAAGATCCTACGACAATTTATTCAAAATAAATTTAGACCAATTCTCCATTGCCTCTATTTCGTTTGCCAATTCATCAGGTGTTTTCCAAGAATATTCAAATTTATCCTTTTCGTTGATCCCAAAGAAATCAATCTTTACTTTGTAAGCCATTCCCAAATGGACTTGCCCTACACTTGTTGTGTTATCGTAAATGACACCAAGAAATTCAGGAGTTTCCATTAATTTTACTTTCACTTCTTCATCAATCTCGCGCTGCATTCCCTTTTTAAAAGCTTCCAAAGGGGTTTCTGAATCTTCGTTGTTTACATGTCCTCCTACTCCCAAACTTATTTTGTTATGAAGTCTTTTTTCACTTTGGGTTGTCAGTCTTTTTAAAGTGAGAATTTCGTTTTTATCATTAATCATGGCAATATAGGGTATGATTTGTTTATAATACGGATCAACTTCCACAGTATCACGGTCTTTAAACAACCCGTTTTTTTCTATGATCCCAAAGAGCATCTTTTCATTTGCATCTTTGAGTCCCGGTTTGCCATTAATAAACTCTTTAAGAGTATTGGCTTCAACAACCAAAATATCTTCTTTCATCAAATCACCAAATCAATCGTTGTTTTTTATGTAAAATTGCATTTCTAAAACGACACCCTTGTCCACTTCTGAAACAATGACCATTTTATCGGAATACCTTTGTATATTTGGTAATCCCATTCCAGCACCAAATCCCATTTCTCTTATTTGATCCGTTGCGGTTGAGAATCCTTCTGTCATGGCAATTTCAACATCTGAAATACCCTTCCCATGATCTTCGATACGTATTCTGACATAGTCTTCATGAACAAAACAATAAATAGTACCGACATTTCCACTATGAATCACAACATTAGTTTCCGCTTCATAGGTAGCAATGGCTATCTTTCTGACAATATCTTCAGGTAAATCCTTTTTATTTAACAAAAAATCTTTTAATCTGGCTGCACCAATACCGGAAAGGCTAATTTCAGTGTAATCAATTGGAAAAACAAAATCAGCACCCGATTTGTTGATCTCTTCACCGGTAATCAAAGACCTGTTTAATGCTTCGCCGTCTAAGACATCAGACATTCTCTTATCTCTGACGTACAACACCCTGAATTCTTCCAAAATACTGCGTAAAATATCTTCCTTCGTAATAATACCAAGAAGGTTGTTAGTCTTGTCTACCACCGGAAATCGTCCAAATCCATGTCTTGTGAATTGTTCGAATATTTTTGGGAGGTTTGCTTCCGGTGAAATAACCTTTAATTTCGTGCTCATGTGCTTTTCTACAGGTTGTAGTATTTCTCTGTTTTCCAGTGCTTTGATAATATCCTCTATACTGACCAAACCTACAAGTTTACCATCATCAACAACGGGTAATCCTGATATTTTCTTTAGTCTCATGAGCTCTTTTGCCTGTTCCATTGTTCTATCAGAAGAGATTGTGATCACATTGGGGATCATAATATCTCTTGCCAACAAGTCCTTGAACAACAACTGCATTTGATCAATTAATTTATCGACGGTTGCTTTCATTTAACTCCCCCTCCGCATGTTTTTCATAAACTCTTGATATCCTTCATTTTTCTTTCATACAGCCTACCACAGGCTGTATACATGGCAAGAGGTGAATGAAGCAAAGGAATACCAAATAATCTTGCAGCTTCAATCGTTGATTCAGGTATTTGTTTCTTTCGTACAATAACCAAAGCCCCAATACCAACAATACTGGCGGTCCTGACAACTTGAGCGGTATTCAAGCCAGTTATTAAAAGCATCCCGGGTTTTGCAAATGCCAATACATCACTCATCATATCAGCGGCACCTGCTCTTTCTATTTCTAAATCATCTTTTTTTTCTTCTCCCACTACTATTAATGCTTCTAGTACTTCTGCTATTTCTCCCAGTTTCAAATCCAATCACTCT
>CAZVPY010000098.1:0-1586 GCA_964629135.1 uncultured Thermotogaceae bacterium
TGAAACTTCGATGAAGACCTGCTACCTCGGACACACTGATTGGAACACTACCCTTGAAGAATGACAACAACTATGAATTAGCTATTATCGATGACAAAAAGAAAAAATAATAATTATTGAGAAATGTCGTATTTTAATCTCGGAATGTCGTATTTTTTGATTCTTCGATCCACTTCATCAAAGAATAAAAACGCTTTTTAACTTCATCTCTTGCGTGACTTTGATATTTAGGTCTACTTGGAGAAAATCCTTTCCCATCATTAGATCTAATGAATAATTTTATAGCTATTTCATTATTACCAGGATTCTCTAAGCGAATCAGGAACCAACGATTAATAAGTGAAAGGAAATAGGAAAGATGAGTATAGTTTGCATTCCATACTAATGGCTTGGGGTTGAATTCTGGAATTTTCTCACCTGGTAGGATGAATAGTTTTTTAAATTCATGGAAATTACAATTAATGTAACCAGCTTTTTTTAATTCCTGATGTAATTTGTGAAGAATATCATAACCGGTTATTTTAAATTTATTCTTGACCCTAAATACAAGTACGTGGGAATCTTTCTTATTAATGATAATATTAGTTGTTAGATCCTTATTCCTTTCAAACAAAAAGTTTAAAGTCTTTTTATAGTATTCTATTTTACAATCGATTAGGGAATTAAGTGTTATGTCATTGTACTGGTTATAAGCCTGTTTTAGGAGTATCAATTCGTTGCTTGCTTTATTTACCTGTTCCGTAATTTCATTTATAAGACTCGATTTATCTGAAGTCGCACTGTTAATGAATGCAGTTTTAAATAGATTAAGTCTGTTCCCAAGAAAATCTTCCAAATCAATAGGACTGCTGAATCCGTTTATTTCAAAATCTCTCATTGAATCTGGCAGATCACCTTCCATTTCGATTTCAATGTCGGCTAATAATTCGTCTTTAAGATCAAATTCATCCGGAATTTCACGATATTTTGCTATAATATTATTGCCAGTAAGGATTGATATATAACTAACAACAGGATCATCCATAATTTTCTGTTGATTTAAATATAATATTTGAAAGATAGCGGTGGAACTTCATTCCTTTGCAACGGTGCAGCAGTTAATATATCACCGATATTGTCTGCGAATCGTAAAGTAACCGGTTTACCATCCGCATATATACAGGCATTGTAATTTAACTTGGTTAATGCCAGAATATCCTGCAATACTTGCTTAATTTCAGATTTTCCTTGCGTAATTTCCACATACAAAGGATTCGGCACCTCTGAAGCCAGAGATGTATCAAGTCTTGGCACAAATCCAACCGACCACAAATACCCTGAAGATGGTCCATTAATATATGACAGGCCCCTAAGTATTGGGAATTTACTATTATCCCGGTAAATTTTAATTGGTGCATGATCTTTGATTGTTACACCAACTACATTTATATCCTCACCAGCCCCTTTTTTGAAACCTTCCCATTCCTTGTTATCAAACTTTGTTTTTGCATGAAGAAATATTTCATTTGGGAACGTACCTTCTGATGTTTTGTACGTTTATATCGCCATTTTGATTAGCTCTTATGCCTGTGCAGGTTTTAAATGAA
>CAZVPY010000098.1:1596-4124 GCA_964629135.1 uncultured Thermotogaceae bacterium
ACAGTTACATTACTTGGAAATGGAGTATGTGAAAGAACTACACTATACCCTAAAACAGATGGTGGAAAAGAACTATGATAACATTGCATTGCTTTATACCCGCTTGATATGGGGTCTCCTCTACAGGTTTTAAATGTAAATTACCAAACTTGGGATTGTACCAAGGACCAACCGCTCCTTTAAAGACAAACCCATCACCGCTATCGAGGAACATCTGTGCAGCACAGCAAGCATTTCGTGGATCGATACTTCTGTCATCCTTTTTATAAACAAGTCCTATATAGCATACTCCCTTCCGAATATCAGCTAATTTCCATGGTTTTCCACCAGTTTTATAAAAAGCTGCAGTAGATATTGACCATGCCAGATGACCCCGAATTTTAGAGAAGTCTCTCTTTGGCAAACCAAAGGCATTCAAATAGTCCTTTGGAGAAAGTGTGCTTTCACGTATAATTTGGGTAGGTATGGTATGCTTGAGTAGCCTCGCCTTTAGCTGATTGTGATAATTGGCTTCATATGCAAATGGTTTAGCTGCTTGATTCATATCATCCCACAAGGCAGGTTCGGCTAATAAATTTTTGGCTCTGTTTTTAGTTATTGTCTTCTTTGTTATAATCAGTTCCTTTTTAATCGTTGATTGGTGTCTGCATGTCTAATATACCTCATCGGGAATAACAACTACCCATAGGTTGATATCTACATGTTCATCTTTCTTTGCAGCAATTATTTTATCGGCAAATAGTGATACCGTCTCGTATGTTCTGGAATGGACATCTTCGTGATACAAACATTTGCCAAGCTCGCTTTCATCGATATTTACGTGATAAATTTTCTTTGCAGACCATTCCATTTTAAATACAGAATTGAAGCCTGGGAAAAATGGTCTCGACGTATTATCTCTGTTATATATTGGACTTTCGATCTCTTTTAAAAAGTTTTTGAATTTTTCAAGACCTTTCTTCGTACTGACAACTCCACTTATAATACCATATGGTCTCAAATTCTCCAAAGGGCCAAAGATTGTTAATCCATCTCTTGGATCTTCTAACCTCTGGTTATATCCAAATAAAACCTTTGGTTCCTCTATTTTCACCAGTTCATTCATCAGCCACGTTTGTTACTTCAACAACTTCATCACCTTCTTCCTCCGGAAAATCATCCAATGCTTCCTTGGCCTCATCAGGATCAACATAGCTTACTGCACTTTTAAAGGATACAGGAATGCCACTTACCATTATATAAATATTATCCCCAACTTCAATTTTTAAAATCCCATCCGCGTCAACCAAATTAGCTACAGAAGAAAGAAGCTTGTGTTTCCAATGTTTGTTCCACCAATTTGCCCCTTGTCTTCTTCTTCCTGCTTGCTGGCCTTTTTTTGATGATAGTAAGGAACCTTTCTCAGAAAGCAGAATATGTGACTGCACAACAAAAACATTATGTAATAAATCCGGGAATCCACTAAAGGCGAAATGCCAGTTTCGTTCTTTTAGCTTACCCACCAACTGACCAAAGCTGAACATTTTCTCATTATTAATATCCTTTGGAAAACAAAAGGCGACCTTTCCCGACATACACCGTATCGTAGCCTGGTATTTCTTCAATTAGGTCAACTATTAGCAAACCATATATTGTTACACTACCCCCATCGGGAAAATATATTGTGTAATCTCCTGGCCATCCTGTTTGTGTTTCATGGAATTTCCAAATCCGGTACTTATAAGATTGTTTATGATATTTAACAGGGTTCTGTTTGAAATGAAATCATCCTCATAACCATCATTAAGTACACTAAGCGTGTTATAAATCCGGCTATTGTTTTGATCATAAGCCTTTGTCTTTGGAAGTTGCTCCACAAAAGAATAACACGAACCAAAGGTTGCCGTGCATCGTTTATAACCATATGTAGGGTATGGCATTTTATTCCATTCGAATCCCCGTGGAATCATACCTTTAAAATTATGTATGTATAAATTCTCCGGAAATTTTATAAACTCAAACCAATTTGACGAATATGTCTCTTCCTTCTCTATTGGTTTTCGATCATTTAGATATATAGCATTCCAATAGTTATGTATTAAATCAAAGTCCGGATTATCTCGTAATGGCACCTTTGGTTCATCGTCAAATATGCTTAGGAGATCTTTTAGTCCTTTTTGCCAATCTGTTTTAAAATTCAGATCGATCTTTCTTTTGAGGTTTATGTTAACATTATCATATGTTAGATCAGAATCAAAGTGGAGAGAAACAATGAATCGGTTGTCACCGGTTACCTTTTCTGTTGCCTCAGCTACTGACAATTCATTCAAACAACCTTCTCTCTGGTTGGAATATTTTGTCAAAATATAAAGGAACTTGCATGTATTGTTTCTGATTTCATTTTCAATCTCCTTCCAGAATTTCTCACCGCCCTTTAGGTTAATTACATCACACCACACTTCGTAACCTAATGTCATAAGCTGCAACCCGATCCATCTGGCCTGATCGTTATCTTCCGGATTTGCATGACTAATGAATATTTTGTTTCT
>CAZVPY010000098.1:4134-5534 GCA_964629135.1 uncultured Thermotogaceae bacterium
ATGTCATTGTGAATTACGGCTATCTCCCGTTCTATGTAGGGCTTGCTTTTATTCCGACTTTGCTGTTTTTATTTGCTTTCCATTATGCCTATCTCTTCCTTTGTAAACTTATAAATCTGGTATACAAGCTCATTAATTTTAGTGTCATAATGATTGATCTTGCCCCTTATCTGGTCCTTTTGTGATGCAAGGTTTGTGTTTTCGAGATCCTTATTCAGCTGAAGCATTATATCTACATACTGCACCAATTTCTCTTTATACTCTAAAGATTCAACGATAGGTACTGTTTCAAGATATTGCCGTTTGAATCTCAGATAGCCACCACGGATGGAACTGCTAATCTTTGAAAAATAAAAATGGAAAAGATTTGAATTCATAATGCCCAACAGATATGTGTCATCTATCGGGATTATGTAAGTAGTATCACCAGAAAAATGCTTTCCATTATCATACGTGGCTTGCATCCTTAATGCGATCTCCGGTAAAATAATTTTAAACTGATTAAATTCTTCATGATAATCTATAACATCCTGTATTTCATACCATTTGTAAGGACCTGGTTTTCTTCCACTCCAGTTTTCTCCTTTCCAATCAACTGGCTTTGGAGTGAGTTGGGATCTGAATTCTTCTAAATAACTCAGAATGGCTTGATACTTTTTAATTTCAATTCCTCTTCTCGTGAAAATTAGGTATTTGGTATTGATTGGATTACTATACCGTTTAATGTCTCTGCCGACGAGAAAGGGTTTTACAATTTCTTCAGACTTTGGGTCCTCAGCTATCAACCTTTCTTTCGTCTCGCCGTCAATAACAAAAGCCTCATTGAGACCAGTCAGAACACCTCTGTAAATTTTCCTGTTTACATATTCACCCAATGGTTTACCAGCCTGAGATATTTTTTTAATAATGTTTTGTTCAATCTCACCTGCCAAACTCCATCCCGCATCACTCAACGAGTCTTTGTTCAATGGGCCAAAGTTTTGGTCAACATATTCAGTGAGAGAATTGAATTTTAGTGTTTTAGCAAGCGTAAGTTTAATCGGACCGATTTCTTTCCCTGGGTTTCCGGCAACTATTATACATGGATATGTAGTTGCAGTTTCAAAAACAGGGAGATCGCCAAAATCGATAATTTCATAAAGGGTATGTGCCTTTAAAAACCTGCGCAATGGTTCACCGTAATTTGCACGCATCCATTTATTAGCAACAATTACTCCATACACACCATTCGGGTTAAGGAGTTTCATGCTTCTTTCAATGAAATAGCTGTAAAGGTCTGCCATACCATGAAAAACCTGGTAGTGACCCTGTAAATATTCTTTCTGGGTACTAATCAGTTCCTGCCTTACATAGGGCGGGTTACCTACTACAACATCAAATCCACCTTGTTTGAACACTTC
>CAZVPY010000099.1:0-5528 GCA_964629135.1 uncultured Thermotogaceae bacterium
AGATGTGATGTTATTGGTAAATGTGGCATTTTCAACATGAAGCATACTGTTATCAATTCTAATGGCTCCTCCACCCTTTTCATCAGAGGGTTGACCATTTTGGATGATCGCATTTTTGATGGTTACAGATGCTGTTGATGTGATATCAAATGCTCTGCAAGATTGTCCTTCCAAATCAATGGTAAAGGGGGTTTCATCACTGGATTTGATGGTCAATTGCTTTCCAACGATTTCCATTTCTTCTTCCAGATAAGTAGCAGGCCAAACGGTAATGCTTGAGGGGTCTGTGTTACTGGCACTTGCAACAGCATTAGCTATGGTATTGTGCCATGTTTCAGAATAATTCGATTCCGGTCGATTGAGTCGCTTCAAGCTGTGTTCATCTGAGGCACTGTCCAACTTGACAAAAGGTGTGGAGTTTATCACTATGGCACATTCTTCTTTGTGGCTTTCTCCACGCTCAGATACCACCACCAATGTAGCAATTTCTGTTAATTCGGTCATATCCTCCATTGAATCCATGCCGCTGTCATAGATTCTATATTCCTGTTTCGAGCCGTCTACAGATTCAATGTTTGATAAAACCTCTTCGACAGTTGTCCCACTTGCCACTTTGATTGTTGTTGCTGTGTCTGTTATTTCCATCTGGATCAGTTGTGGGTTGTTGCCATTTAAAATGAAATCCGTGTTGATGGATAAAGGGAGAGATGTGAACCATGCTGATGAGTCCCCTGATGGACCCCAGGCGTTTCCGTTACCATCCGCATCGGACACAGCCTTGAATTCATAGGAAACATTCCGTTCACCATGTTGGGTTGATAAACCGTTTGGGACTTCTTGTTCTTTCAATTTCACAGTAATCGTCCCTTCCTCCAAGTTGATTCCTGTTATGGTGATGGTGGTTGCCTCAGTGGTATATTCATTCGAGGATTTTGTTTCATCGCCAATGGTAACCGAGGCGCTGTTTCCAATTGGAAATTCATCGGGAACTTGAATGGTCAGTGATCCGCCATGAAAGGATGACCCAATGAGATAATCGATATGTAATGTAACATTTGATTGTTCGATAGCGGTTTCCGGGCGCAGCGTCAGGGTACCTTCAGGTGTGTCGATCTGTTCAAAACAAATATTAGTCCCATCTGAAACTGTGTCTCTGCCGTCTGAAGGTTCTAAAAGGCTGTTGGTTTGATAGGCGTTGTTCAACAGTTCATCTGTATTGCCTTCCACATATTCCTCAGAACTCTCCGGGGCGTTGAACCATTTCCAAGGGTTGCCATCTGCGTTTAAAACTAGGCTGTTGGTATCTACATATATCCCGCCACCCTTTTCTGCACTGTTGTTTTCGATGGAATTATTGTAGATTTGCGGTTGATTCTTTTCTATGGAAGGCCTTTGTTCAGAACCAAAAGAAATATTTTTTATCAGGATGCCACCACCGTAATAATCTGTTTTATTGCCACAAATGATGTTATGTCGAATGATTGGACTTGCCCCTATAATCAAGATACCTGAGACCGTAGCAGGGCTTCTTGGATTAGATTGACTCGATGTACCGGAAGCATTTGTGATGGTTAATCCCTCAATGATTGTGCTTGCTTCACTTCTCTTTGTATTTTTTGTATCAGTTTCTGTTATGAGAATCCCAGGATTTCCATTTGCACCTGCATCAATGACGGTGCTTTGTCTTATTGCTTCATTGGCAGGCTCTTCCGATTTCAAGTGAATCATTTTATTTTCAATCACAAGATTTTCTTCATACACCCCCAAAGAAACCGTTATGCTGTCCCCATTTGTAGCGGCATCAACAGCATCTTGAATGGAGGAATAATTCCATCCAATTCCCTTGGTGACCCAATAACTGTCGACTTTGTCGGTATTCACCCGTTTGTTTTGAAAACTTTCCAACAAGCCTCCATTGACTGAACTTACGGTTCCTTTCACGTAGGAAAGGTGTACCTGATTGTACTTACCGATTGGGTTGTCAAGAGTTAAGATGATGATGTGTTTGTCTTCATCAAGATTGGCACTCTCAATCTCGTTCACGTATCCATTAACCAGGACTCCAAACTGATTCGCTTCTAACTGAGTAGGCGTTTCCATTTCGCGACTAAAACTTATCTTGACTGTTTTCCCTTCAGAAGTAAGGGTGGCTCCCGTGCAAATGGGGTTTGCTGCCAGAACGTTGTTAATAATGGACTGATTCGTAAAACTTGCTAAGGCCGCACCATCTTCGCTTTGGATATTTCCAGCTGTGTAATCCAGTGTGAGGTTCTGTCCGTTACGCACGGGATTGTTGAGTGTTAGCTCTAGGATTTTGTTGTTTTCTGTGTTCAATGTGACTTTTGTAAAGGAATAAGTGTCTCTCTTTTCGTTAGCTTGATCTCCTTGAACATTGATTTTAAATTGACTGTGCTTACCAGTTGGATCAGACATAGGTTTGTCAAAGGTTATGATAACAATCTGGCCGTCATCCGTAGTATTTCCATTAATAAAGATGGGTTGTGGGGGATTTGTAAGGTTACTCACCTCTATTTGTGAAAAGCTTTGTAAATAAGCACCGTCTTGAGCCTTTACGGTTCCCATGGTGTAACTGATAAGAACTGTTTCAGAGTAAGCAATGGTAGCCTCCGCTTTCAGTTGAAGGCTATAAGTATCACTTGCAGTATGGCTAACGGTTTCAATTTGCAAAGGGACTCCGTTGCTCGTGACGGTGAATTGGTTCTTAGCATCGTCAGGAGGAGTTGCCATGGGTTTGTCATATGAGAGTTCAATCTGTGTCCCTTCCCGGTTGGTTTTGGAATGTGTTAGCACAGGCGGCTCAATTTCATTTGTTGTAAAGGACCATATATCACTAAGAGCAGAATGACCCGTTTGAACATCTACAGCTTCCACTTGCCAGTAATATTGCGTATTGCTTTTCAGGGTCCCGGGTATTTGGTAGTGTTTGTCTGTTATTTGTTCCGATTGTTGCTCCATTTTCTGGGCGTTTGATGACAAGTAAACGGTATAAGTAAAACCTTTGTCCTTTTGTTCATGCTCCCATTCCAACAATGGGGGATTAAGTGCATCCACGTTCACACTTCCTTCTAAGGGCGTTGGATTTTTTGGAAAATTTATTCCCCCTATAGTTCTCGTCTTAAACTGTCTCGTTTGTGTCAAAGTTGCAGCTCCGTGAATATCCTTGACCAAAATAAACCAGTAATAGGTTCGCCCGGCTTTCAGACTTTTTGGCTGAAAAGTCGTTTGGTGGATTCCATTCATCGTTTCACTTTGTGTGTGGTTGGGATATGTGTCGATATAGACGAAATAACTAAGGTCATCGCCATCGGGATCGGTACTCTCGTTCCAATCAAGTATGACATCCGTAGCAACTTCAGTCGCATTATGGGATGGGTACAATAATTCTGGTGGAGTTGGGGCACTGTTTCCGGTTCTAACAAATCCGTTCCCAAGGGCAGTAGTACGACTGGCATCCGCACCAGCTATAAGAGTCCAGATATAACCGGTGTTTGTCTTCAAATTCACTAACCAATGATTTGTATTTGTTGTAATATTAGTAATGATAGGAGCACTTCTGGAAAGAAAAGTAATCATTTGGTGGGAATTGAGTTCTTTTCTATGTGAACTCTTTCCGCTATCTTCGTAAAGTTTGATAGTATAACTGATCTCATTCGAAGGGTATAAAGGATCAATGTACTCGTTCCAATCGAGGTTAAAGCCGTTATCTCCGATTTCACTGACAATGAGAGCAGGATCCATTGGGACTTGTTGAGGGTCTTTTGGAACAGGCAAACCATCCGATTCTATTGTGAATGACCAAATAGGAGAATTAACATATTTATCATTTAATCTGGCTTTTACCTGCCAATACCACACACCACTTTTTAGATGGGGCAACAGGAAGTAATTGTTTTTTGTTTCATAAGCAATACTCTCTGCAAGGTCTTCAATACTTCGAGAATAGCTAAGCGAATATATAACTTCAAAATCTTCATTGTTCACGCTTTTAGTCCATCTGGCGTAAAAACTGTTGGTATTGATGCGCTCTGTTTTTAATGGATAGATATTGACGGGTGGGTTCAGTACAATTTCAGACTCGTTTGATTTGACACAGGAAGAGAATAACAAAAAAAGCATTACAACAGAAGTTATGACTATTACGACTTTCTTCAAAACAATCACTCCATAGAATTTTCAACATAATTTTTACAACAACAATCCCATGCTTTTTTCTTAGAATACAAGATGAATAGATTATTCATTTAATTTGATTCTATTCAGATGTTTATTACGAAAGATTTTCACTTTCAAGTCTGCAAGCCTTATTTTCGCTTGATTTGCAGATATTGGACTAACTTATATTGATTATAACATAATTTTGCTGAAAAATGGAGTTACAGCGGGGACAGTCCCTGTGGACACAAATTTGTGTCCACAGGGACTGTCCCCGCTGTAACAACTACTTGCAAAAAAAAACAAATATATGGTACAATTCAAAATCTTATACACCAAAGGAGAGGATTTGATGGGAAATTAAAACTACCCGCAGATTACGAAAGCAAGCTTGATTTATTGGAAACAGAAGTTGCTTTAAAAAAACTCAAGGACTACTTTGAACGAGCACTTGCCTATGAACTACACCTTACACGCGTATCAGCACCTCTATTTGTGCAACCTGAAACCGGGTTGAACGATAATCTCAACGGAATTGAACAACCGGTATCCTTTACAGTAAAAGACTCCAATACCTATGTGGAAATCGTCCACTCGCTGGCAAAATGGAAACGAAACGCCTTGAAGCGTTATGACTTTTCCATTGGAGAAGGACTTTATACGGATATGAACGCCATTCGAAAGGATGAGGAACTGGATAACCTCCATTCCATTTACGTAGATCAATGGGATTGGGAAAAAATCATCCGAAAAGAAGAAAGAACCGAAGAGAAGTTAAAAGAGATTGTCAAACGCATTTACAGGGTGTTTAAAAGCACAGAGAATTTTATCACCTTTGAGTATAAAAATCTCGAAGGACCTTATCTACCCGATGATATTTCATTTATCACCACTCAAGAATTGGAAGATATGTATCCGCATTTGTATCCAAAAGAAAGAGAAGACGCCATAGTCCGAGAAAGAGGTGCCGTTTTTATTCACAAAATAGGGGCTACATTAAATTCGGGCATCAAACACGATGGACGAGCACCCGACTATGATGATTGGGAACTGAACGGGGATATCGTCTTTTATTATCCTCTTTTGGATATTGCTTTTGAAATGTCTTCCATGGGAATTCGTGTGGATGAAAAGAGTCTTCAATCTCAGCTTGAGGTTGAAGGATGCCAGGATCGTCTGGAAATGGCGTTTCATTCAGACTTAATGAGCGGAAACCTGCCATATACAGTGGGTGGCGGTATCGGTCAATCGAGAATCTGCATGTTCTACCTTCAAAAGGCCCACATTGGAGAAGTACAATCCTCTATCTGGCCTCAAGAAATGATTCACGAATGTGAAAAGAAAAAAATAAATCT
>CAZVPY010000100.1:0-5382 GCA_964629135.1 uncultured Thermotogaceae bacterium
GAAGGGATGATCAGGAAAAGGATAATCATCACCATGGCCGGCCGATTTATCGATGGCATCACTGACCCATGGATTGCCTCTTTAAGTGACCGCAGTAAAAACCCCTTGGGAAGGCGGATTCCCTTCATGAAAAAGGCGATCCTGCCCTTTACCCTATTGACCGTGCTGGTGTTTTTCATGCCCACAGCGGATGTTTCCGTCTGGAATATTGTTTGGCTCACAGCCTCACTATTGCTCTATTATCTGTTCTACACCATGTACGTAGCGCCTTACTTCGCCCTGACATCAGAGTTGGGCTATACTGAAAAAGACCGTTTGGACCTTTCCACCTACATTGCCCTAACCTGGTTTTTGGGCTACATTCTGGCCAGTGGGGCTTCGTTTATTTGGCCTGTATTCCAGAACATGGGGATGCCCTTAGTATCGGCTATTAGACTGTCTCTGGCCATACTGGCTTTTATCGGCATGGGTTTTATGTTGTTTCCGGTGCTGATGATTGATGAAAGAAAATACGTGAGAAACAAACCGGCCCCTTCTAATTTCATGAAAGCTATCAAGTCCACTTTCAGTAACCGGAATTTTGTAATCTTTGAAATCTTTTTCCTGGCCTACGGCATCGCCATAACCATCTTTCAGACCGGGAATGTGTATTATGTCACGGTGCTGCTGGGATTTGATGAAACCTGGGTAACCATTATTACAGCGGTCACAGGTATTTTGGCATTCCTGCTCTATCCGGCGGTGAATATGTTGACGCCAAAAATCGGAAAAAAGAAATTATGTTTTTTTGCCATGATCATGTTAATATTGGCATATCTTTACTGTGCGTTTCTGGGTGTCTTTCCATTTTCACCGATGATTCAAGCCTTTATTTTTGTGTTTATGGCCGGAATCGGATTTGCCATATTCGGGATTCTTCCCAACGCCATTGTTGCGGACATTGCCAAAAACGACGGGGACAAGACCGGTGAATATAAGGAAGGGATGTTTTTTGCCGTCCAGACCTTTATGAATAAACTGGGGCAGATGATTGCCATGGTGGTTTTTAGTTCCATTCTCCTGCTGGGAAAAGACCCGGGAGAGGACTTGGGCATAAGGCTCACGGGAATTGTTGCAGCCTCCATTGGCTTGATGGCATTGCTAATTTTTACACGATTCGAGGAGGAATAAGGGTTGACAGTATTATTGGTTCTGATAATTGTTATTGTTGTTCTTGCCGGTATTGGTTTCTTTTTAAATAAGTCCACCTTTTACACCAAAACTTGGAAGTATCAGGCCACATTTGACAACGAGGTCAAAGAAGGTTTTTTTGACCCTGACTTTTACAATCAGCTGGAAAAAGAGGAGTTGTACATCGATTCCTCCTTCGGTTATCCTATTCACGGCATTTGGATTCCGGTAGAAGGTTCTGATAAAACGGTAATCATGTCTCACGGATACACTTATTCTTTGTTTGGTTCGGTGAAATACATGGGCATATTCCTTCAAAGGGGATACAACATTCTCTTATACGATCATCGCTATCATGGAAAAAGCGGTGGCGAAAACTGCACCATGGGTTTTAGGGAAAAGGATGATCTTAAAACTGTTACCGATTGGGTGGTTAACAAGAAAGGGAAAGATTCACTCATCGTAACCCACGGGGAGTCCATGGGCGGTGCAACCGTTCTTTTACATGGTGCCATGGATAACAGAATCGCAGGCATCATTGCTGATTGTCCCTATAAAAATGTCTTTGAGGAATTCAAATATCAATTAAAGAAAATATACAAACTCCCTGCCTTTCCCCTGATATATATCGCTGATTGGTTTTCACCTCTATTTATCCAAACACGATTCAGCACTATTTCTCCTATGGAGGCAGTGAAAAAGATTGAATGCCCAGTCCTGTTCATACATGGAGATGCAGACAGATATATCCCAATGCATTTTTCCGTTGATATGTACAATCAAAAAGCGGGAAAGAAACGACTTTATCTGGTAAAAGGAGCGGATCACGCCCAAGCATACATCACAGATAGAGCGGAGTATACGGCACAAATCAACCAATTTCTTGCAAGTATTGAATCCTGTACTAAAAATGTCTCATAAAATGGAAAAAGTCAACATCTACACCTGTGAAAATGCCATGGAATTTTTTGGCTTTTCTCAGATTTATAATCCCATAAAAATCAGGAACATCGTTGAAAAGCTGTATTCGGAACAATTACTGGCTGTTGGTTTGAAGATAGATGACAAGCCGGCAGGCTTTGTCTCTGCTTTCAAATTAGATCAAACCCAGTGGCAATGTAACATCTTGTTTGTTTCAGAAGATTATCCCCAAAATGAATATGCAAAAAAGCTTTTATCCACGTTGATCGAAGAAGCGAAAAAGAACAACGTCAAATTACTTACTTATAGGTATATGGAAAATGAACATTGTTCAAAGCGCCTATTGGCTCTTCTAAAATCTTTCGGGTTCAAAACTTCCACAAAGACCAGAAGGTGTTTTATCATACCGGTGTCCGAGTTGGAGAAATTCAAAGTCAAAGTGGACAAAAAATACTCCCGTTATTTGGAATTAATGAATGGAAAAGTCATGAAATGCCTAAATGAACTCACTCATGGAGAAATTGAACAGTTAAAAGCCCAAAGAGGTGTTCAGTATCCAGAATTATTTTACCCTTTTTTAACAGATGATATCGATTTAGATTTGTCGAGAATCATTTACATCAATGATGATCCCGCTGCCTGGATCATATTTAAGCTACTAAGTACTTCGGTTGTGTATGTGGATCGTTTACATATTAAGAAATTGTACAAGTTTCGTGGGCTCTTTTTCCCGCTTTTTTACAACACCTACATCAACCTTTCTGAAGAAATAAAAAAAATTGTCTTGTATATTAGAAGTAATAATAGCAAAATGCTGGGACTTTTCAAGCTTTTCAATGACTGTGAAAAAGCTGAGGACACGGCAGTTGAACTGATAAAAGATTTAACAGTTGATTGATTCGTACTTCTGACAAATGTGAGAAACAGATTAAGAATCGAATAATCCATATGCTATAATGAAAGTCCAGAACTTATGTTTTTTTGTTTTTCATAATTCTTGTGCTGAGCAGCTGTTATTACCACCTTGAAAGGGATAAAAATGAAAAAAATCGTTTTTTTTGTAATCATTATTGCATTAATAACACTTGTGTTCTTAATCATATTCCAAAAAAAACCTGTTAAAGTTGGATTTGCAGGTACGTTAAGTGGGAAAAACGCGCCTTTGGGAATAGCGGTTAAGGATGGTGTTCTACTGGCCCTGGAAGAAATCAACGCAGAGAACGGCATCAACGGAAGAGAACTGGAACTAATCATAAAAGATGACAAAAACGATCCGGAGTCTGTTGTAAAAGTTGATGCTGAATTGATTAATGAAGGAGTCTGTGCGATTATCGGCCATGTTACCAGTGCCATGACAGAGGCCGCCCTTTCCCAAGCCAACGACAAAAAAATGTTGTTGTTGAGTCCAACCACAAGCAGTCTAAAGTTGCTGGAGCTTAATGACAACCTTATTTCCATTCATCCTCCAAATATATACGAGCAGGAAGCTCTTGCACAATACGCTATCAAACAATTTGAAAGTATTTCCATCATATACGATGCTGATAACGAGGCATTCAGTGAACCCTGGGTCTCCTATTTCAGTAACACCTTTCAAAATATTGGTGGAAAAGTGAATGCCGTTTATGGTTTTTCCGACAAGAATACAGACTTATACCAAGCAACCAACGAACTATTGACTCAAAACCCTCAAGCAGTATTAATTGTAGCCTCCGCTATAGACACTGCAAGAATTTGTCAGCAGATTGAAAAAAAATATCCAAAACAGGTCTTAAAACTTTCCAGCGGATGGAGCTTGGACAATGCCCTGCTCGAACAGGGCGGGTTGAGTGTGAATGGATTGGTACTACCCAACTCTTGGGACAAAGATTCAAAAAACCCGGCTTATCTTGCGTTTAAAGAGGCCTTTAATCAAAGGTTTAAACGGGATCCACAATTTGCAGAAGCATTTGGGTATGAAACAATTATGATATTAAGAGAAGTTTTAAAAAGCAGTATCAAACCGGAACCGATGCAAATTAAAGAAAAGATCCTTTCAATTGGAGACTTCCAGGGACTACAGGGAACCATATCTATTGATCAAACGGGGCGAACAAAACGGGATGTCTTTCTTTTTACCGTGGAAAACAATTCATTTAAAAGGATTACAGATTAATGGCCGGAAAAGAAAAAACTCTTCGACGAGAACTTTTCAAGCTTTTCATCATCCTCTTTAGTTCATTTATTATCGTTTTTGGATTATTGGTGGGAATAGGTGTGTATACCTCCACTAAAAATGATATCATTAACAACAGCATGCAGGTGGGCCAAAGTATTCGAAACACCATCAATATCTACATCACAGAATCAAATGAAAAAATACGTACGCTTCGAGATTTCTTAACGGATAAAATTAATAATCAGGAAATACTAGACAGGGATGTCTATCTCCTGTTCGATTCGTTTATCATAAATAACAGTCAGGATGTTCGAAGGATCAAGATAGTTGACGCGTTTGGTAATATTCTTTATATTAACCCCTATTCAGAATTTGAATTGGGTAATAATATCCTTTACGCACCCTATTTGCAAAATGCCACAGATGAACCCAGATGGTCGGATTATTCGCTTTCCTCCACAACAGGTGATTACTCTTTAAAAATCTCAGCTAAATTTATCTCGGGATATCTGGTAGCAGATATCAATATCGATTCGTTAAACAAATTGATAGCAAATCTGAGTGAAGAAACTTCTATAACCGTTTATGACAGCAAAGGAACCGTCATTTTAAGTAATCATCCTGAACACATCAACAAACGGGAAAATCATTCCAATCAGGAAATGGTGAAAAATGCTCTCGAAGGCATTTCTTCAACGGGAGAGTTCTCGCATGTTCATGCTGGAAAATCAGAAGAAATGTTTGGCAGCGTATTACCATTGAACAATAACTGGGTTATTCTTGTAGCAAAGCCTGCAAACATTGCCTTTCAACGGGCTTATAAAATTGTCCTGTGGCTAGTACTTGCAGGAATTGCAGTCTTTATCATAGGTTTATTTTTCTCAGGCTATTTTATCAAAAAAATTCGACAGTCCATCAATGGTTTGATTCAGATGTCCAATAACCTTGCAAAAAGTAACTACTCCAACAATAATAACATCCCAGAATCCTATTATGAATTAAACAAATTGGCAAATACATTTACGTTAATGGCGGCACAAATTGATAAAAGAGAAAAACTCTTGAATTATCAGAAACAATAACTGGTTGCCAGTAATTAAGAGCTGGAATCATATAACGAAGAAGTCAGTGCC
>CAZVPY010000101.1:0-5377 GCA_964629135.1 uncultured Thermotogaceae bacterium
GGTTGACTCATCTTGCTTTTGAAGCTCTTCTATCAATCCACGCATACGTTCCCAATCACCGGATTTTACTTCTTCTGTTTTTGAGAGGACATCAAGTGTTATCCTCAGATTATGCAGATTCGTTTCAAATGCATAAATGAACAATGTTGTGTCTCCTATGGCTTCTGAAATGTCCATGGAAAAAAGAGAGAAGGGAATGATTAAAACCATTAAAAAAATTGACAATCTTTTCATTTACAGTTGCACCTCCAAGTTGTTCTTTATGATATTATACATTAAATAAGTTTGTTTTGACATTCAAATCATACATATCCATTGATATGTACAAAAAGGAGAAGATCAAATGAAAAAGTTTGTTGTAATTCTTACGATTGTACTGGTAAGTCTTTCAGTTTTCAGTATTACACTTCCGGAAACAGCTGTTGGCTATGACACATACGGAAATAAGATTTATCAGGCAGACATCGGGGATATTAAAACGGGATTCAAAGTCATTGGGGAGGGAGAACCCTTATTATTGCTGATGGGATTGGGTGGAACAATGGAAAATTGGCCTCAAACCATCATAGACATGCTATCCCATGAATACCAGGTAATTCTCATGGATAACCGGGGAATGGGGTATTCAACGGATACGGATAAACCTTTTACTTATGAAATGCTTTCTGAAGATGTAATCGCCTTCATGGATGCCATTCAGCTTGAAAAAACCCATATGCTCGGTTATTCCATGGGAACGGTCTTTATTCAATACATTTTCATGCATTACCCGGAGAGAATTGACCGGGCTATTTTGAATGCCTCCTCTATTGCTACAACTCATTCATTAGAGAATCTCAATAAACATGCAAATGCAGAGCTTCCCACAGTTGGACCTGTGAAAAAACAATTAGACATTGTGGTAGATTGGCAGGTGGATCCGAAGATTTTTGAGTCAATCAAAAATGAGGTGTTACTCATTCACGGACGTGCAGATAATATTCTTGATCCGGAGGATTCATTAAAGTTGGCTTCGGTTTTTGAAAATTGTTGGTTAGTTTTTTTCAGGGGAAATACACATTATTTGATTTTTGAAAATCCGGTGGATTTTGCATATGTTTGTTTGGATTTTTTAAGGCATAGGAGATAGGGTTAATCTTCAACGATGTTTTTTTGAAAATATGCCGCTAAATCAAGGTAGCTATGGAGTTTTTGCCATAAGCAAAAACTCCCAGGTCAGGCTTGCCTGACACCATATCGGTCCGCCCCTACATAAGCGTGTTGTGTTTTTACGTTGTGTTTCTTGGTTACTCATACTTTTTGCTACAAATGTCGTTCAATATCGTCAATGGTGTTGACAAGAAAGACCGGGGCGGTTTCTCTGGAGTCTAAGAATACGGGGTTTGATTTATCTTTGAAGGTTTCTGCGATTTTTTGGGTCCAGCCGCCGCTTTTTGAACAAAGCAAAATGGGTTTTCCATAAGAATAGGCGGCAAAGATTTCTGTGGCTGTACCTGAACCACCTCCAACAGAGATCACCAGGTCGGCGTTATTCACCAAAATACAACTTCTCATGGTGAAATCCAATCCGGTAAAAACAACGTTTTGTATATAATCCGAAGGTCTGGACATTGAGTTTCCTTTGTCCCAGGGTAAAACACCTACAATCTCTCCGCCACCTTCATGAGCGCCTTTTGATACAATATCCATGATACCATCTCTACCACCCGACCAAAGGGTGTGTCCACGGACAGCAATGGTATAGCCTAAACGGTATGTAAAATCATAAAGTTCCTTTACAGGGGTTTTATTAATCTTCCCTGAATAACCTATTACACATATATTCATATTATTCTCCAAGATAGTTTTCTATAACTTTTCTGTCACTGAAAACAGATTCAGGATCCCCTTCAGCCAATATTGTTCCTTTGTGAATGACGTAAAGACGATCAACAATTCGTCTGATGTCGTCCACATTATGATCTGTAACAATTACACCGATACCCATTTCTTTCAATCGAATGCTCATCCTTTGTATATCCTTAACCGTCATGGGATCAATGCCACTGAAAGGTTCGTCGAGCAGTATAAATTTCGGTTCAAGGGTCATCATTCTTGCCAACTCAAGGCGTCTTTTTTCGCCACCGGAAAGATTGGAAGCCTTTTGGTTTTCTAAATGTGATATGCCAAAATCCCCCATCAGCTGTTGTGTTCTTCTTCTTATTTCTTTCTTTGGCATTTTCATATTTTCAAAAATAACTGAAACGTTTTTTCTGACGGTTAATCCGGTAAACACTGAGACTTCCTGTGGCAAATATGTAATTCCCCGCTTTGCCCTTAGATGTATGGGTATATGGGTAATGTCCTCTTCATTTAAATGGATAGTTCCTTTTGTCGGTATAACAATCCCCAGCATCATCCTGAAGATAGTTGTTTTCCCAGCCCCATTGGGACCAAGCAATCCAACAATTTCATTGGAATTGACTTCCAGAGATGCCCCTTTAACGACTTCGCGTCTACCGTATCTTTTTATTAGCCGGTTGCATGTGAGTTGGTTTTTCAATGTATGTTAAAATTCCGCCCTTGAATTTGCAAATTCAATGAAATCCTGGGTCAAATCAAAATCTGCCGCGATATAAACGGCGACTTTATTTGTGATAAGAACATCGATGTTGTTGATTTTGGCATATTCTTCCGCCAATTTCAGGAGTTTTTCGTTGACTTGCTCAAATTGAACCGTGTATTTTTCCTGCAACTGTGTGGTAAATTTATCCTTTTGAAGAGAATATTCGTTAACCTTTAACTGATAGGATTTTGAGCTTTCTTCACCGGCATTTCTCATTCTGATAATTTCATCTTCCAGCGGCTTTAAAAGACTGTTATAGTATTCCGCATCCGCTTGATACTCTTCCATTAGATTCTTGGATTCCAGGAATTGCTGTCCGGCAATATCGAAATCGATAAAGCCCATTACAGGTTGTCTGGAACTTGCAGAAAAAGGCGTTCCTGCATAAAGAATCGCGCTGAGTAAAAACATTGTCAAAATAGTTGTGATAATGGTTCTTTTTTTCATTTATAGCCCTCCTAAAGATGATTTCTTCTTTTCTAATGACTGATAGTAATCATTGGTTTAATTTGTTCAAGGGTCTTTTCTCCAATTCCCTTCACAAGTATCAAATCAGGTAAATCATTAAAAGCTCCATTTAATTCTCGATATTCAACAATGCTTCTCGCTTTAACAGGTCCTATTCCTGGTAGTTTCTCCAACTGTAAACGGGATGCGTGATTGATATTGATTCGTTCTTCCTCACTGTTGACTTGTTCCTGTTTTGATACATCCGTTAACTTTTCAGTGATTTGTAGTCGGTCTTTTATCTTTTCAAAGGTGGCCGGTCCTATTCCGGGCACACTCATGATATCTTCTTTTTTTGAAAATGACCCGTTAGTCTCTCTATATTTCACAATTGCATCCGCTTTGGTTGTGCCAATCCCCTTTAAAAGCTGCAATTCCATGGCCTTGGCCGTGTTAACATCAATCAAACCGGTTCTCAGCGCTTCTGTCTGTTGGTTATAAGCTTCTCTTTCCTCTGTATTCATCGCGGGGACATTCAAATCCTTGATACTGAATACCACGCCTAAAACAAACACGCAAGCCAATGCAATTAATACCAGTTTTTCCTTTCTGTTCATGCATCAAGACCTCATTCAAGGGAAATGTAAAACGGATAATGCGCTTGTCCTCCATTGTATATGCTTATTTCAAGGTCCTCATATTTTTCTTGCAATGTTTCACTCAGCTTATTGACGAATTCTTCTTGAACATCTTCACCGTAAAAAATGGTCATGATCTCATAATCTTCTAAATCAATTTGCTCCATACCCTTGCAAACAGCTTCCTCCAAAGTTTCAGTATGAGCCATTAAATCTTTACCTGCAAAAAACAGGAATTCTCCCTCTTTTATCTTCTCGCTATTGATTTCTGAATCCCTTACCGCGTGGGTTACTGAAATCGAAAGCACTTCTTTTAGAGCAACTCCCATAGACTCCAAATTGTCCTCAAGAGACGCGCTTTCCACAAAGGCGATGATACATGCCAACCCTTCCTGTACGGATTTAGTTGGTAGCACTTCAATATGCTTCGCATCACTTTCTTTCATCTTTGCAGCACTTTCAGCGGCCATAATAATATTAGTATTATTGGGAAGAATGAAAATATTCTCCGCCTCAATCTTATCTATAGCATTGGCAATATCCGCAGTTGATGGATTCATTGTTTGTCCGCCAAATACGATGTTGTCCACATTCATCTCGTGCAAAATCCTGGAAATCCCTTCTCCTGGAGAAACTGCTACAAAGGCGTATCGCCTTTTGTTTGGGGTTGGTTCCATAGAATAGCTGCTTTCTTCAGGAATTAATTCTGCATCATCTTTTTGTGTTATTTCGGAGTTCTCTGTTTGTTTTTCATTCTGGCTGTGAATCAAAACTTCCTTGTGTTGCTCCTTCATATTATCCACTTTGACCTTCATGAGTTCACCATACTTTAAGGCATACTCAAAAACTCTTCCTGGATGGTCTGTATGGATGTGACCTTTCAAGATGTCCGAATTATGTACCAATACCATGGAATCTCCCATTCGATTCAAATTCTTCTTAAGTGATTCAATATCTGTTTCTTCCACTCCGGAAAAGAGTCTGGCCATAAATTCTGTACAATATTGATAAGTTAATTCCTCTGCAACAATCTCCGCTTCTGATTTTATTTTCGGGACTTCACCCTTTTTTTCAATGGTAATTTTCGTATCTCCTGAAGCGTATTTGCAGTATCCTTCAAATATATAAGCCAACCCCTTAGCACCGGCATCTACAACCCCCGCTTGCTTTAACTTTGGCATCATTTCTCTGGTTTTCTCCACTACTTTAAAGGCTCTTTTTGTCAACATATCCAGTAAATGTTTGTAATCCTGGAAATCTTCTTGGTGTTTGGATGAATAATTAGCGAGATCTTCTATCAACGTTAATATAGTACCCTTAACCGGTTTCATCACCGCACCTGTTGCAACCTCATTGGCTCGTGTCATGGCTTTTACAAATATTGGAATATCGATTCTATCGTTTTTAAGAACAACTTCAAAAAAACCACTGAAGATTTGAGATAAGATAACACCTGAATTCCCGCGGGCTCCCATCAAAGTACCGTTCTTAATAGCGTTAGAAACGGTTTTAATGGAATCGTATTTTATTTTATCCAGTTCCCTGCAAGCTTCTAAAACACAAGCGGACATATTATGCCCCGTATCTCCATCTGGTACTGGGAATACATTCAAAGCGTTTAGTTCATCTCTGTGGGCCACTAAAACTTCGTAGGCTTTTTTAAATCCGTTCTTTAAAAATAAAGCAT
>CAZVPY010000102.1:0-5368 GCA_964629135.1 uncultured Thermotogaceae bacterium
AATGCACTGGTTAATTTGTCAACAGCTTCTTCCAATGTTACGTCAATCATTTTACAGGCAGCTGCCCGTTTATGCCCCCCGCCACGGAGTTTTCCCATTAACTCTCCCAAATTGACATCTGGAGAAAGTGTTCTTCCAACAAGGTACGTTTTCTCCCCCATTTTCACCACAGCAATAAAGGTGTCAAAACCTTTGGACAGCCAAATCTTACTGGTGATCAGGTTCAGTCCTCCTACAAATCCCTCGATTTCAGATGCGCTGATTTGTATTTCAACCTTGTTGATCACTTTTGTGGTGATGTTTTCCTCAAGTGTTTTCATCAAATCCAATTGATCCGGTGTCATTTCTGTTTTCACAAACGCTGATATGACATCGATATTTGCCTTTTTTTTGAGAAGATATGCACAAGCTTGCATATCTCTGGGAGTTGTGGAAGAAAACAGGAAATTTCCCGTATCCTCATAAATACCAATGGCCAATAAAGTGCTTTCTTCCACTTTTATCTTGATGTTTTTTCTTTGCAGTTCTTCTACAATTAAAGTACTGGAAGAACCGATCTCTTCCAAAGTGATCTTTTTACCCGTTTGGTTGGGGAAGATTCTTGATGCATCAACAGGATGATGATCATATATTGTAATCTTAATTTCAGGGTTTTTAAATATCGTTTGTATCTTCTTTCCCAATCGCTCAGGAATGGAAGTATCACAGATAACGGCTTCTCGAACTGATGAATAATCTACTTCTTTCTCCATGTAAAAGGGGAATTTTTCTTCGTAAATGGTCATGAATTCCTGAAGATTATTGGAGCCCTCTCCGGAATGGACGATGATATGATCGGGAAATAGCAACTTAGCCCCCACGGTGGCCGAAAAAGCATCAAAATCTGGATTTCTATGTGCAACGATAATTTTTTCAGGCTTTATTCGGATATGTGCCTTTTTCTTTGAAATGGTCATCTCCCCCTTTTAACAAAAACAACCCCTGTAATTTGACAATCGCTTCTTTTTGATTTGATAAGACTTGCCACAGCTTCCAATGTATTACCGCTTGTCATGATATCGTCAATGATAATGATCTGTTCCGGGATTTCACTTTCAACGATATTGTAGGATTTATTTGCGTTTTCTTTCCGTTGAATTTGGTCAGTAATTGAAGCCTGTGGGATGTAAGTGCCTTTTCTCCTGATAATCGGAAGCGTTTCCAAATCTTGGCAAAATCTCTTTTTACAGCATTCAACGATATTTTCCACTGAAGAAAAACCACGACTTCTTATGGAAGCAATGTGGGACGGTACGGGAATAATAGTGCCATTTAGCCCCCAATATGACAACAAAAGAGACAAAAAATATGCCAGAAATCTTTCCAGGGTTTTGTGAGGACCATATTTATAAGATTTGATGAGTTCTGTCAACAGACTGTCGTAATAATCGTAGAAGTAGATTTTCTCGATAGATGATGTGTTTTTATAAGTTCCGGTCGGCGTCAATGCTTGTAAGTTATTTAGACAGGTTTCACACAATATTTTTTCCGCTTCCAGAGATTGTGCGCAGATTAAACATTGATTGGGCAAAAATAAATCAAACAAGGCACCTATATAAGATGCCTTGCCGATAATATTTCTATGATTTAGTTCATTTAAGTTTGAGTTTGCTTGTTGAACAAACATATCACTTTCTGAATTCCAATTCTCTTTCGACTTCGTTGATGTTATAGAATTCCAACTCGTCGCCTTCGGCAATATCGTTAAAGTTAACCAGCTTAATGCCGCATTCCTTTGGCGCTTCAACTTTTGCCGCATCGCTTTGGAATCGTTTAAGAGAATCCAATTCACCGTTGAAGACTTCAATACCGTTTCTGTAGATTCTAACTTTGGAGTGTTTTTCAACAAACCCGTCGGTTAAAATAATACCTGCAATGGTTCCAATCTTTCGGACTTTGAAGAGTTGTTTAACCTCTCCGTGCCCCACGGTTTGGGCTACTTCTTCAGGAGCCAGCATACCCTGCAACGCCTTTTTCACATCTTCGATCAGGTCAAAGATGATATCATAGCTTCTGATTTGAACTTCTTCTTTTTCGGCTTCAAGTTTGGATTTCTGATCCACCTTAACCTTGAATCCCAAAATAACTGCATCAGAAGCGGCTGCCAACATGACATCCGTAGGTGTAACGGCACCAATACCGGCATGAACAATTTCAATGGTTATTTCTTCGGTTTGAAGTTTTCCTATAGCATTCCTTAAGGCCTCTACAGTACCGTAACTGTCCGCTTTCATGAGGATTTTCAGGACCTGTCTCTCCCCTTCTTTTACCATATCGTAGAATTCTTCCAAAGAAATATGCTTTCTCTTCAACTGATTGGCTTTTTCCCTTTCTTGAACCTTTTCAACAACGGATCTTGCCGTGGAAGCAGACTCTACCACGTAGAGAATGGAATGGGAATCGGGAACGCTGTTAAATCCCAGAATCGAAACGGGATCGGATGGACCGGCCTCTTTAATGCGTTTTCCTTTGGCATCGTTCAGGGCCTTGATCTTTCCCCAGGTGTTGCCACAGACAAAATACTGTCCGATACGCAGCGTACCATCTTTAATGATACAGGTTGCCGTAGGTCCTATCTTGGGATCCAGTTCGGATTCTACAATGACGCCTCTTGCCCTTCCTTTTGGATAGCATTTGATATCCTGCATCTCAGCCATAAGCCCCACCATCTCCAGGAGATCATCAATTCCTTCGCCATTTTTGGCTGAAATAGGTACGGTAACGGTATCTCCGCCCCAGTCTTCCGGAACCAAACGGAGTTTTGATGAAAGCTGTTGTTTGGTCAAGTCGATATTGGCATTGGGTTTGTCAATTTTGTTTATGGCGACAATAATAGGCACTTTGGCTTCTTTGGCGTGATTATAGGCTTCCTCCGTTTGAGGCATGACACCGTCATCAGCAGCTACAACCAGTATAACGATATCCGTAGCCTGCGCACCTCTAGCACGCATCTCTGTAAAGGCTTCATGACCCGGTGTGTCAATAAAAGTGATGTTGTTTTTCTTGAACTGCACCTGATAGGCCCCAATGGCTTGTGTAATGCCACCCGCCTCACTTTCCGCCACCCTGGAAGATCGGATATGGTCCAACAATGTTGTCTTTCCGTGGTCAACGTGTCCCATAACGGTGACAACCGGTGGTCTGTTCAGCAATTCAGAAGTTCTTTCGGCGTAGATCTTTTCATAGTAATCTTTCAGATGCTTTTCCAGGTCATCTTCTTTTTCGTCAAGGAGCTCTTCCCCTTCTTCAATCTCAATGCGTTTGCCATATTTTTGGGCCAACTCTACGCATTCCTCAAATTCCATCTTCTGGTTGGGGTTGAGAATCTTTCCTTTGGCAAAAGATTCCTGAATGATTTTATTGATGGGAACTTTTATGGTTTCCGCCAATTCTCTTAAGGTCATTGAAAGAACGTTAACATAGACAACGTTTTCGTCATCTTCTTTTTCTTTCTTTTTGGGTTCCTCTTCTTTTGCAGGTTCTTTTTTCAAAGGCTCTTTCTTTGCTGTTTTTTCAACCTTTTCCTCTTTAATCTGTTCTTTTTTTGGTTTTGCCTCAACCTTTGTTGGATTTTCTTTTTTGTCAGACTTGGGCATTTTGGTTTTTTTAGATACCTTTTCTTCAGTATCTGAGCCCTCATCCATCAAATCCATAACAAGCTTCTCGTCGTCTTCGTCAAGAGCACTCATATGGTTTTTAACCTGTATGCCAAGCTCCTCAAGCTCTGCAATCAAGTCTTTGCTTGACATATCAAGCCGCTTGGCTAATTGATAAATCCGGATCTTTGACAATACCATTCACCTCCTGTTACCGTTGGTATGTCGAAATTTTCAATACATTATACCATAGTGTAAGTTGCTTTATAAAACAAAAAAACCTTCTCAAAGAAGGTTTTTTTGTTTGTTTTATAAGCGTTAAATAATCATGTTCAATGAGCAGCTAATCGACTACCAATCCTGAACAACCTTTTCAATTTTTTGAACTGGAAAATCCCAGGATTTTAATTTTTCAATCAATTCATTATACAAAGCCGGATCCATATTTGGAGTACGGCTTAAAATCCATAAATAGTCTTTACTAGGTTGACTGACAATGGCATAAGAGTAATTTTCTTCATCCAGATCAATGACCCAATAATCACTTTCGAATGTTGAAAAGAATTTAACCAACAGTTTTCCTGTTTCTTCAGGGTTCGGTGCATAGGCAGTACCTTTAATCGAACTCTTCAAACCGTTGAGGCCACCGTAATAGCCCTGATTGATTACCTGTATTATTCCGTCATCCATCAAAGTGTATTCAGCCGTTACATTGGTCAATCCCATTTCGAAAAATAATCCATAACGACCAATTTCATACCATTTTCCCGCATAACGTTCAAGATCCACGTCAACGGCTGTCACTTCATAAGCGAAAACCCCTAATGTTAATATTGCTGTTAGAACGGTTAATAATAAGATTTTTTTCATATAATCACCCCTTTGATCATAAAGACGGCTTTACTTTGTTTAATATTTCTATTTCTCCTACAAGAGGCATTCTAAAAGTCTTTGAAACCAATAAAATACAATATATTGTTGTTTGATTGACAACGACCCCAAAATATGGTATGATTTCTACAGATAAGACATTTCGGAAACATGTTTTATACCCCCCCCACCTTCCAAGGGTGGGGTTTTTTGTTAAAACAAAGTCCGTTGACCGTATGTCTCAATTTTTGGGTGTTTATAAGTACTGTTGACGGTATATTTTCTTCGTAGCAAGCTGATAGATTCGTTTAGTCTCCGTGAATACTGCTGTTTTGCCTCTTCATGGGTAAAAATTCCGGAAAATTCATGAAAACGCTCCGGGTAATGATTTCTCATAAAATCTATAAAGCGAGGGCGGGTTTTCCCCCGCAGGTATAGCTTTCCTGTTAACAGATAATCCACATGGCTTTTTGCCGCCTGTTGAAACAGCTGTTCCAGATCATCGTAATCATCTGTTAGAGTAGGAATGATAGGCATCACATGTAATCCTGTAGTAAGGGGAAGTTTTGCAAATTCTTCGAGAACTTTAAACCGATCCGTACTTTTTGTACCAAAAGGTTCAATCATCTTGCGAATAGACTCATCAGGAGTTGTAATCGTAACGGAGATATTGACTGTTGTCAAAGAAGCCAGCTGGGAATACAAAGCAATATCTCTCAAGATCAAATCGGATTTTGTGGAAATGGTTAGGGGATTTCTGTATTTGATAAACAGCTTTAGAATATCCGGCATCTGTTCAACCGATTTTTCCAACGGCTGATAACTGTCCGTAACTCCTCCCAGATTTACCATTTCACCCTTCC
>CAZVPY010000103.1:0-5321 GCA_964629135.1 uncultured Thermotogaceae bacterium
GAAGACGAGAGATCACAGGTTATTTTAGATTTAAATGGGTTGTTGCCAAATCAAATTGAGAACAGAAATGACCACTTATTTATTGGTGGGAATATGACCATCAATGAGGCTTTAAATGAACTGAAAAATCACGATTTATCTCAAGTGTTAAAACAAGTTGCAACTCACCAGATAAGGAATATGGCCACGATGTCTGGTTCGATTGCTCAAAAATATGGCTGGTCAGATATCATAACAGCTTTAGTCGCTTATAAAGCTGATGTTCTATTGTATACTGACAAAGGTGAAACTAACATTCCTATTGAAGACTATCTCAGTTCAAAAGTCCCTTCCATAGTCTTAGGTGTGTTCATCAAAAAGGCATACAATTTTGGTTCCTTTTATTATATTTCAAGAACCGATTACGATGTTTCTCAGTTCAATTTTTATCTTTGTGCTTGCGTGGAGAATGGTCGAATAATGGAAGCCGGAGTTGCTTATGGTGCAAGACCGGGATATGCTAAAAGTTTTGATGAAGTAGAAGCGGTTTTCAGAAATTTGCCTTTAAACGAGTTGGTTGGGAAAACAGACAAAATCCTGGAAAGAGTTGAAAAAGCCAAAGTATCAGCGGGTTTTGGCCTATCTCAAGAATACAGACAAGAACTTTTAAAGGTGTATTTAAAACGTTCTATAAAAGCACTTGGTGAAACCTTTTAGTTTTTTTTTCGAAAACCCCTAATATAGATCATACATGTATTTCTTTAACAGCCGCTGAGTCAGGGAGATCAAAGAGATCCCTATTATGGCAACGGCGGCTGATAGTACTGAAAATCCGTTTAAAACCAATCCAAGCGCCAATGCGGAAGAAGGTGGATGTTCGGTGTTAGTGATGACCATTAAAAACATCGTTAATCCTACCGAAAAGGCGCCTAATAATGCCATAACGAAGTCAGAATTAATACCCGGGACAATTTGATCAAGTCCAAAACCAACAAGACAGCAAAAACCACCGCTGATAACTCCAAATGTATAGCCACCGATAAGATACCGCGGTCCGGCGCTTTCATCGTGGGGATTACCGAAGGCAATCGTAGAACTAGCTCCGATTGATGCAACAACAATCCCATCAGCCAGAAAATCAAGAAACAATAGCACAACAGAAACGACCCCTACTGTCATCAGGGATTGTAAAATAAATTGCTTTTTATGTTTTCGGAAGTTCTCATCCAGGAAATTAAAAAGTTTCAACTTTTCACGCCTTTTCTAATCAATAATAATCGTATAAATCTTAAAAGGTTCGTATGTCAGATTGAAAGAATCTTGGTCAGTCAATTCAACCTTTTCCTGTATTTCCTCTAAAATATTGGCATAATAAACACCTGAAATGACCTTTCCTTTCAATCTGATTTGTGTTGAACCCCTTGATCCGGCGACTTCACTTAAACGTAAAACAAACCTGCTTTTTTGATCTCTTTTAAAACACATCACTTGTAAAGTATCACATGCAACATCCAATCCAAAATCTTCCAGTTCTTGAATCTTACCGTGAAAGACCTTTAACGGTTTATTTAGCATTCTGGCATTTTTAATGGTGGGGAGATTATCTGAAAACGGATGTGAATTGATCGCATATGTAAAGGTATGTTTTCCCTCATCGGCAAAAAAAGAAGGGTTAATAGGACCTCTTAACAAGGTGAGGGATATCCTTCCTTGATCAGCAGAATAACCGTACTTACAATCATTGAGAATACCAACGCCAAAATCTCTTTCAGAAATATCTACCCAGCGATGTCCTGGTACTTCAAATCTTGCCTTTTCTATATCGGTATTTTTATGAGTGTTTCTATAAATATAACCCGCTCCCAGGTCAAAACTGGCTCTTCTGCTTAAAACCATTGTGTCGAAATCGGCTTTTAGCATCATTCTTCGGTGATGCCAATCAATATCATTTTCAACCAGAACGACACTTTCAAATTGATTAAAAATATACCGCTGACGAATGGTTGTCTCTTTTATGAAATAAACAACTTCTATCACTTTTCTCAATTTGTTTGATTCTATAGTGTTAACAGAAGATGCTGAAAGGTGTTGTTCATATCCTTCATAATTCACAGCACTGTCCCAAGCATCCCAAAACATGGGAACATCCTCATATAAGCGAAGAATATTTCCGGAATCCTTGAAGAGCTCTCTTTTAGATAACTTGTCAAAGATTTGAATGGCACCTGACTGAGTAATGTGCGCTTTATAAAACTGATTTTCATAATTGACCGTTCTTTCCTTAATTTCAAGTATCGGATTCGCTATCTTTTCTTTGAAGAATGTCAGGGTCGAAAAAGGCTGAATCCGTTGCTTGGCATGATACAGAAAACGACCGTCAAATGTCTGATAAGGCGCTAATGTATCTCCTTCAGGAGTTTTTAATAACCATGCTGTCTCCCCATCCATGATAAAAGTGGTTTCTCTTTCGTATTCACAGGGGTTGAAAACACTCAGATAATCGTTACTGTGTGTAGATTTTCCTTTCAGAAGATCCTTTTCACTGCCCTTTACTTTATCACAAACTTCAGTTAATTGTCTTTCGGAATCTTCGTAAACTTCCGGTATGGAAGACCCGGGTAAGATATCGTGAAATTCATTTCTAAGTACCGTTTCCCATAAACTATCAATCTTTTCATGGGGATAATCTTCAGGTTCTTCCAAGACAGTGTTCAGATATTCTAAAGATATCAATGACTCTTCAGTCTGTTTATGCAGCTTTTTTGTCCTGGCCTGTGTGGTGTATGTCCCCCTGTGGAATTCCAGATACAGTTCATCGTCCCAAACTTCCATTTGATTCATGTATTCACGTGATTTTTCAAAATGCTCTTCTGCCGTCATCTGTTTTATCTTTGGCAGATGGGGCATATCCCTCAGTATTTCATAGTTTTCCATTTGCTGATCCGTTGGGCCCCCACCCCCGTCACCGTAACCAAAAGTGATGAAACTCACGGGAATGCTTACCTTTTCGCGATAATTCTGCCAGTTTTCAAAGAGGGTTTCGGGATCCAAACGAGCGTTGTAACCTTGATCGTTTTTAAAACTCCTATAAAGAACTTGTGAACCGTCAATTCCCCGCCATATCATGGCATCATGAGGTAAGGGATTCTTTTCATTCCATGTAAGTTTCGTAGTAAAGAAGTACTCCATCCCCGCGCTTTTTAGGATTTGCGGCAGCGTCCACGGAAAACCAAAGACATCCGGTAACCAGGCAACTTTGCAATGATGTCCAAAATGCTCCTTAAAGAAACGCTGTCCGTAGTACATTTGTCTGACAAGGGATTCCGGTGAAGGGATATTGCAGTCATGCTCGACCCAAGCGCCCCCAACCGGTTCCCATTTTCCCTGCTTGGATAGTTCTTTGATAGATCGCATTTGTTCGGGATAAAGCTCCAAAATATCCTTATACATCTGTGCCGATGACTGAGCAAAAATAAAATTATCATATCGATGACACATGCTGATGGCATTGGAGAAAGTTCTGGGGATTTTTCTTTTAGTTTCGGATATGGGCCACAACCATGCATAATCAATATGGGCATGACCGATTGCTGATATCTCTCCCTGAGAAGGGAATGCCCCTTTTAAGATATTCAAACCCTCTTTTAAAAGTTCCTCAGCATGTTCTATTCTCCCATATAATGCCGTTGAGATATCCCCGCCTTGTGAGTAGTCCAGGCTCTCCGAAATATATTTCTTTTGAATATATTCTCTGATTGAATGATTATCCAGTATGGTTGTTGAATATGTTTTAGTATCCCTGGGAAGTTTTACAAGTTTTAGAACCTTTTCCAATAACATAAAAAGGCTTTCACCAAGTTGTTGATTTTTGCTGCAAAAGGCCGTTTCCAAGCTGATGCGAAGTTTATTGGCAAATCGTTTAATTCTTTTATCAATGATCAAGAGATGGGCATGATCAAATTGTCTTTTGGTCGATTTTTCACCAAAAAGAAGATGAGGCACCACCTGTACGGATAGGGTATGTTTCTTTGAATCTGAAAATGCGTTCAGATTCAAAGAGCGATGATAGGGATTCAACTCACCAAAAGTTTTTCCATCAACAAAAACAAGGCTTTCACCGCCAAACCAGGCATCCAACAACACATCTTCACATTCGGTCTTTTCAGGAATTTTGAAAGAGGTCTCAAACCAGACCGGCACTTCTCCTGTGTTTTCCCAAAGTTGATGCTGCTGGCAGTGTTGCCAACCTTCTCCGGGTGGGTATAAAGAATCCTCAACAGTATATTTCCAATTTTGTATGATTTTTCTTTCTTTTATCATCAAAGCTGCTATTTCATCAATTCTCTGCTCAATTCTGGCTTTAAAAGCCTCTTTTTTCTCGTACATGAATCACCCTCCCGAATAATCACTTTGTTTTTGGCATTTAAAAATACAGGCATTCTCTAGTTCCAAAATGATTTCCACGCTTTTAAATCCCGCCTGATAGAATAATTCTGTTTGAGTTTCTTTACTAAAGGGAATATCCACATGGTAGTTGTGCATATCCTTTATACCATAAGTTTCTTTTATCTCCTGATAATGGTTGAATCGCTCAGCTTCTTCTGAGGTGCTCACCACATAATCCGCCTCAATATAGATGCCATCATCCTTCAGTGTGTTGAAAATTTTTTGATAGACTGTTCCTTTTTCTTCCTTTGTTAAGTGATGTAAGGTCATCACTGATAGAGCATAATCATATTTTTTTTCAGGAAAGGGAATTTCCAGATAAGAGCCAATCTCTAAAGATAGTTGTTCCTTTTTATCCGGGTATTTCTCAGCAAGATGATCTAACATTTCCTTCGAAAGATCAACCCCCGTGATTCTTGCTTTGGGAACTTTTTGAAAGACAGTCTCCAGTTCCAGGCCTGTTCCGCAGCCCAAATCCAAAAGACTGACAGCTTTCTGCGTTTGTTCAATGGGATCTGCGACTTTTGTATATATCTGTTTGAATCCATCCACATTCAACCGCATGTGTTCATCATATCCATCTACACGCTTCTTAAAAAAATCGCCCATCTTTTCAGGCTTTGACATAACATTCCCTCCAGATAAAATATGGGTTTATTATATCAGCTTTGCAACAAAATCTCATACCTTAAGAAGAAGGCGCGTGATCGGGAGTACAAAGTCATTTTTTTTTGTTATAAAAAAGGCGGGTTTCCCCGCCTTTCAATAAACTTCTATTTTTTATTACATCATTCCTGGCATGCCGCCCATGCCGCCACCGGGCATTCCACCACCGGGCATACCGCCACCGTCGTTTTCTTCCGGTTTGTCTGCAATGAGTACTTCTGTTGTGAGTA
>CAZVPY010000104.1:0-5263 GCA_964629135.1 uncultured Thermotogaceae bacterium
ATGAACGTTACGATTATCTTTATTCACGTGAAGAGTTGTTGGAATGGGTCAAAAAGATAAGAATTGAACCTGAAAAGCCCAGTGTTTTTTTCTTTAATAACCATTATAAGGGGCAATCGGTCAAAAATGCTTTGATGTTTTCCGAGTTAATTGAAAAGGTGGGTAATAAACCTGCCTCCGGTGGATGAGTCCATTATGAGTGTTTCTAACAGCCATTATGCGTTGGTAGATTGCAACAACTTTTTTGTCTCCTGCGAAAGAGTCTTTAATCCTTCACTTGAATCAAAACCCGTTGTGGTACTTTCAAATAACGATGGGTGTGTCGTGGCCAGATCACAGGAAGTGAAGAATATGTCCATTCCCATGGGAATCCCCTTTTACCAGGTCAAAGACAAACTTGAATCTGCCAACGTTCAAGTGTTTTCCTCAAACTTTGTTTTATACGGGGATATGTCTGCAAGGGTTTTAAAAACACTTTCTCGATTTTCCGGAGACATTGAGCCCTATTCCATCGATGAATCGTTTTTAAAAGTAAGGGGCTTGAACGAAAAACAATTGGCATCCTGGGGAAGAGAAATGGCGTATACCGTGAAAAAGTGGACGGGGATTCCAGTTTCAGTGGGGATTGGAAGGACAAGAACATTGGCAAAATTCGCGAATCATATTGCCAAAAAACAACCTCAATACAAAAACGTCTACAGCTGTGAGGATGATCGTCTTGAAGAGTGGATGAACAGCTATCCGGTAGAGGAAGTATGGGGGATTGGACGAAGACTTGCGGCAAAATGTCACCGGTTTAAAATCGATACGGTCTATGATCTGAAAAACGTGGCACTGCATTGGGCCAAAAAATACTTGGATACCGTTGGGACACGAACGGTTATGGAATTGAGAGGCGAAGAATGTATTCTTTCCACCATTCCTTCCAAGCGTGGAAGTATTATCAGATCCCGATCATTTGATCCTCCTATTGAAGATTTTGAATCTCTTTACAGGAGAATTGGACTGTTTGTGGCAACTGCCGCTGAAAAATTGAGGGAGTACAAGATGTGTACCAAATCTTTCACCATCTTTATCATGTCGTCAAGATTTATACGAGACAATTATTATGGTTCGGTTCCCGTCTTATTAGACAGGGCAACCGATAATACCGTGGAAATGCTTAAGTTATCCAGAGAAGCCTTGAGAAAGGTCTATCGTCAAGGGATTTTGTATAAAAAAGGCGGTGTGGCAATGGGTGATTTGGTTAACAGAGATGCCGTTCAAATCCCTTTGAACGATCCGGTCCCCAAATCTTTTCAAGACAGGACTGAAAAAATTGTCAACGCATTGGATGGGGTTAATTCTAGATTTGGACGAAATATCGTAAAATTGGGAAGTTACGCGATGATAAACAAAACAACGGATAAAAAGGAAAAGATTTCAAAACGTTTCACGACACACTGGTCGGATATACCGGTGGTGAAAGCAAAATAAACAGGAGGGATAGCAAGTGAGAAATTTTGTATTTCAGAACAAAACAAAGATCATATTCGGAAGAGACACGGAGGAAAAGGTTGGAAAAGAGATAAAAGGTCTGGGTAAGAAAAAGGTCCTTTTCCATTATGGTGGCGGGAGTATTAAACGATTTGGTTTATACGATAAAGTAGTAAAACACTTAAAAGAAGAGGGAATTGAGTTTGTGGAACTGGGTGGTGTTAAACCCAACCCAGCATTAAGCATGGTGAAAGAGGGAATCGGTTTGTGCAAAAAGGAAAAGGTTGATTTCATTCTTGCCGTGGGCGGTGGGAGTGTCATCGATTCCGCAAAGGCAATTGCCGCAGGAGTTCCTTATGAAGGGGATGTATGGGATTTTTACGACAATAAAGCCCAAATAAAAGAGGCGATGCCTTTAGGTGTGATATTAACGCTTCCAGCAGCCGGAAGTGAAGCCAGCGATGCAAGTGTTATCACAGATGAAGAAAGAAAATTGAAAAGAGGGACCGGGAGTCCTTTAATTAGGCCGGTTTTTTCGATTCTAAATCCAGAGATAACGTACACTTTACCACCCTACCAAACAGCAGCCGGCATAACGGATATGATGGCCCACATTATGGAACGTTATTTCACACAGGAAAGAAATGTGGATTTAACCGATCACATGTGTGAAGGGGTGTTGAAAACGATTGTTAAAAATGCCCCCCTTGTGTTGGAAAATCCGGAAGACTACAATGCCAGGGCAGAGATCATGTGGGCGGGGACATTGGCCCATAACGGTTTACTTGATACTGGTAGGCTTGGTGATTGGGGTACTCATATGATCGAACATGAATTAAGCGCTTTATACGATTTAACGCATGGTGCGGGTTTAGCCATCATTTTTCCCGCCTGGATCAGATATGTTTACAAGGCTTATCCTGAAAAGATGCTACGTTTTTTCCATAATGTATTTGATGTTGAAGCGGAATTTGACGATCCCCAATATATGATTGAAGAGGGTTTAAAAAGATTGAAGAATTTCTACCGTTCAATTGGAATGCCGGTATCACTGAAAGACGCCGGAATCGAAGAAAACAGATATGAAGAAATGGCTGAAAAATGTACGGTTTTTGGCCCTGTGAGCAATTTTGTGAAATTGGACAAATCAGATGTGATAGAAATATACAAATTAGCCGCTGAATAATTTAAAAATAAACAAAAAAGAATGTATAATAATCACGCTGTTTTTTGACAGCGTGATTATTTTTTTAGGGTGTGATGGTATGGAAAAAAAAGAACAGTTAAAAAAAAATGTGGCAAAAGAGGTTTTGGAGTATATAAAATCGGATATGATCATCGGATTAGGATCGGGTTCTACAATGGTTTATGTCATTGAAGAAATTGGGAAAATTTTAAAATCCGGAAGCATTAAAAGACTATACGGTGTTCCCACTTCTTTTCAATCTGAAATTTTGGGAAGAGAAAATAACATCAAAATTCTTGATTTCAACACGGTTGAGAAAATAGATTTGGCAATTGATGGTGCAGACGAAATCGATCCAAAGAAAAACCTCATAAAAGGTGGCGGTGGTGCCCATGCCAGAGAAAAGTATATTGATTATTTTGCAGAAAGATTTATTGTTGTCGCAGACGAGAGTAAATTAGTTCAAAGCCTTGGACAAAAATTTCCAGTACCGGTGGAAGTTCTGCCAGAAGCTTATCGTGCGGTACAGAAAAGTCTGTCCAATTTGGGGGCTGTCTCACAATTAAGAATGGCCTTGAAAAAGGCAGGTCCTGTGATTACAGATCAAGGGAATTTTATCCTGGATGCCAAATTTTATTCTCTTGACCAACCAAAGCAAATGGAAATAGATATTAACAATATTCCCGGAGTTCTTGAAAACGGCATTTTCACAAGAACCGTTGAAAGTGTGTTAATAGGAAGTTATTCCGATGGTAAGCCAAAAGTAATTCGGATGTAGAACATAATTTAGTATAATCTTTTAAACAACTTCGTTTTTAAAGGGGAGCGGGGAATTAAGGGAGGTATTCATGGACAAGGTTAAAGGATATATTGGAGATTTCTTATCAAAAAAATACTATTTGTATTTATGTGGAATTTTAGTCTTGCTTGGTGTAGATTATTTGCAAATTCAAATTCCAATTTACCTTGAACAATTGATAGATGGTGTCAAGTATTTAGATGACGGTATGGAAGAGATTGTTGGAATTATTAGAATTATCTTGATGCTTGCCGGAGGCATGTTTGTTCTGCGTTTTTTCTGGCGTTATTTTATTATTGGGACTTCAAGGAAATTTGAGAGGTATGTCAGATCAAGTATTTTTAAGAAGCTTTTATCCTTATCACCGGCTTTTTATGATAAAACAAAAACCGGTGATATTATGGCGAGAACAACGAACGATTTAAACGCCACCAGGATGATGCTGGCACAAGGCGTTATCATGTTAACCGATTCAATTATACTTGGGTCTTTGAGTATATACATGATGATTACAAGAATAGATCTTCGACTGACTTTGATAGGGATTATTCCCTTACCGATTTTGGCAATTGTTGCGCTTTCGTATGGAGGAACCATACATAAACGATTTGAATCTATGCAAAAGGCTTTTTCTAATTTAACCAATACCGTTCAAGAAACATTAGATGGGATGCAGGTTGTCAAAAGTTACACCATGGAAAATGAAAGAAGTGATACCTTTTTTGGTAAGTGTAAAGATTACTTTCACAAATCAATGAGATTGATCAAATTATGGGGAACATTTCTTCCACTCATCGAATTGATGGCATCCTTTGGCATGGGATTAACCATATGGTATGGTGGTAGACTTGTAATCTTGGGAGAAATTTCCTTGGGTCAGTTTGTCGCCTTTTCGCAATACCTGATGATGCTTGTTTGGCCGATTATTGCCATCGGATGGGTAGTAAATGTTATTCAAAGGGGAAGGGCCTCTTACAAACGTATTATGTGGATAGAAGAACAGACTTCGGAAGTAAAAGACCCTCAAGAAGCAAAAAAAGCGGATTTATCAAAAGAGATCAGTGTTAGAGATCTGTCATTCAAATATCCTGGAAGTGATAAACAGGTACTACATTATATTGATCTTCACATTAATCCCGGTCAAACGGTGGCTTTTGTTGGAAAAACTGGTAGTGGTAAATCGACACTGGCAAAATTACTTGTAAAGATGTATTCTGTAAAGAATAAACATATTTGTATCGGCAAATATGATATCAATCAACTGAGGATGAAAGAGATCAGAGAACAAGTGGCTTATGTGCCCCAAGAGACTTTCCTCTTTTCTGCAACTATTACTGAGAATATTGGTTTTAGTGTGGATAATTATTCACAGGAGGATGTGGAACAATATGCCCATTTAGCCGCTGTTCACTCAAACATTCAAGATTTCCCTCAAGGGTACAAAACGATTGTAGGTGAAAGAGGGGTAACTTTATCCGGTGGGCAAAAACAAAGGGTAGCCATAGCCAGGGCTTTGATGAAAAAAACACCTGTAGTTATTCTGGATGATTGTTTAAGTGCTGTAGATACTGAAACTGAATTAAAGATTTTGGATAGTTTAAATGAAGAGATAAAAAACAGGACAACCATTATTATTTCACATCGGTTGAAAGCCGTATCCAGAGCAGACCAGATCTTTGTCTTTGACGAGGGGAAAATTGTGGAGAAAGGAACTCACAGTGAACTTTTACAGGCAAATGGATCCTATTCTGAATTATATAGAAAACAATTGATTGAAGAAGAACTTGAGGGAGAGGATAATA
>CAZVPY010000105.1:0-5121 GCA_964629135.1 uncultured Thermotogaceae bacterium
CCCTTTTCGGATACAAAATCCCCGATCGCTCCAGCCACGGAAAAGTCACCGCAGAATTGGTTGACAGTTACGAACCCTCCGGTCCTTTCGGAGCCAAAAGTGTCTCAGAGATCGGTATAGACACCCCAACCGTCACGTTATTAAACGCCATATACAACGCCACGGGGGTACGTTTTAACAAGGTTCCCGTGAGTCCGGAAAAGATGTTGAAGGGGATAAAGGGAGTTTTGGGTTAGAAAATGGCGGGAGCACACGCAGGTGCTCCCCTACGAAAAGCATTTAAAGTTCAAAACTCTGGAAGAGTTCCAAAAATCAATGTAGGGGAGCACCTGCGTGTGCTCCCGTTTATAATAAGGGATTATACACATTGAACGAACTCAATAAAAAGAATTTTCCGCAAAGAAAATCCATCAAATTAAAACATTATGATTATTCCCGTGAAGGATTATATTATGTGACACTATGCACCAATAGAAAAGTCCATCTTTTTGGTAAAATTATCAATGAACAATTTTATCCCAGCGATGCCGGAGAGATGTTGAATAAATGGTTTGTTGAGGTAGAAAATAAATATCAAACGGTAAAATGTGTGGAAAGACAAATCATGCCAAATCATATTCATTGTATTTTTGAATTCAAAGAAAGCAACGGGAGCACACACAGGTGCTCCCCTACGTTGTTTCGGGTTTTGCAATGGTTTAAAACGATGACAACAAATGATTATATTAAAAATGTTAAAGAAAACGGTTGGCCTCGGTTTGACAAGAAATTGTGGCAAAGGACTTGTTATGAACATATCATAAGAGATGAAGAAGAATTTGAACATGCAGTTTTATACATTAGAAGAAATCCTGAACGATGGATTAAGGATAAATATTATACCTAAGTGTTCCGTACATTAATTGTAGGGGAGGACCTGTGTGTCCTCCCGCGATATGGAAAACTGATATAAATTTTGGTTAATTAAGAGCTCTTTATAAAGCAAATAATCAGGAAATAAGTTTCATTTGAATTCAAAACGGGAGCACACGCAGGTGCTCCCCTACCAATAATGAAGCAATGGGGTTTTCCCCGAAGGGGGAAATACCCCAAGGTCAGTGTTTTTTTCTGACCCCACGCAGGTGCTCCCCTACCAATAATGAAGCATGGGGTTTTCCCCGAAGGGGGAAATACCCCAAGGTCAGAGATTTTTCTGACCCCATGCAGGTGCTCCCCTATGAAGCAAAAATCAAATATCATCCGGTAAATAGCCCTTGAATTGGGCGTGGTACAGCTTTGAATAATAGCCGTCTTTTTTGATGAGTTTTTCGTGGCTGCCTCTTTCCATGATGCCTTCGCCACTTATGACTAAGATTTCATCCGCGTGTTTGATGGTGGAGAGTCTGTGGGCAATGACAAGGGAGGTTCTTCCTTTTGAGAGTCTTTCCAGGGATTGTTGGATCTTGAGTTCGGTTTCATTGTCCAGAGCGGATGTGGCTTCGTCTAAGATCAACAGAGGTGGATTTTTCAGGAAGACTCTGGCGATTGATATTCTTTGTTTTTGTCCTCCGGAGAGTCTGACGCCTCTTTCTCCGATGTAGGTTTCGTAGCCTTCGTCCAGAGTCATGATGAAGTCGTGGATGTTGGCGTGTTTTGCCGCTTCTATGATTTCATCGTCCGTGGCATTTCCCCTTCCGTAAGCGATGTTGTCTCGGATGGTTCCCGCAAACAGGAAGACGTCTTGCTGGACGATTCCTATATTCTTCCTTAACGATTCCAATGTGATGTCTCGGATGTCGATGCCATCGATTTTGATGGATCCGTCATTGATCTCGTAGAACCTGGGGATCAAATGACAAAGGGTTGTTTTTCCACCACCAGAAGGGCCGACCAGGGCAATGGTTTTACCAGCAGGCACTTTCAATGAGCATCCTTTTAAGACGTATTCCTTTTGGTCGTATGAGAAAGAGACGTTTTCTACACTAACTTCTCCTTTTGCATTTTCCAACTCTATCGCATCTGGTTTTTCCTGGATTTCCGGATTTATGTTTAAGACTTCCACAAATCTTTCAAAACCAGCCATTCCTGATTCATATTGTTGTGTAAACATCATGAGTCTTCTAACCGGTTGGAAAAAGAGTTCGATGTACATGAAGAATGCTACCAGATTACCCACACTAAGCCATCCCCGAAAAGTAAAATAGCCTCCCACTCCCAGAAGGACGACTTTCAGGAGGTTGTTGAGATAGGTGATACCCGATGTCATCTCGGCCATGGCCTTGAAGGCAAATTCTCTGGATTCTCTAAATTCGTTGTTGCCCATATCGAATTTTTCCATTTCAAAGTCTTCGTTGGTAAAAGATTTTGCCACACGGATCCCGGAAATGCTGTTTTCCAAATCGGCGTTCACGTTGGCGATCTTTTTACGAACGGTTCGAAAGGCAACGGCCATCTTTTTCCTCTTTTTTATTCCATAGAACAACATTACCGGCACAAAAGAAAAAACAATCAGAGTTAGGTACACATTGGTCATAATCAAAAGGACAAAGGCACCTATCAATGTGACAATAGAAATAAAGACGTCTTCAGGACCGTGATGGGCCAATTCGGTGATGTCCCTTAAGTCACTGATAATCCTGGACATGATCTTACCGGTACGCACTTTGTCAAAATAGCTGAATGAAAGTGACTGCAGGTGAGAAAAGATCTCTTTTCGCATGTCATATTCCATACGGGTTCCCACCACATGTCCCCAATAGTCCACAATGTAGTTGAATACCATTCTCAGTGTATATAGAGCCGCCATGATAATGATCATGATCAGCAGCGTTTGCATTTGCCCATTGGGAATATATTGGTCAAGGGTTCTCTGGGTAAGCTGCGGGAAAACCAGGTCAATTCCAGCCATCATGAATGCGCATGCGATATCCAGTATGAAAAGTTTCATATGAGGTCTGTAATAGGAAATAAATTTTTTAAGCATATCATCGCTCCTTTTAGTTTAGTATCCTAATCATTCGGTTACGATTATACACTATGACCTTGTATTTTAAAAATGGTCCTATAGCCCTATTTTCCAAATTGTTACATTATGGTATAATCTAATCAAGACCGCAATGAAAGGGGCGATAGTATGGAAAGGCAACCGATTGTCTCTGGCGTTTTTTATCAGGGAAATACTATGGCATTAACGAATCAAATCAAGGGGCTTTTCAATCATCGCGAAGGACCGGGTAAAGAACCCACTGTTAAAGATCAACAGATTCAACAAAGTTTTGGCTTAATCTTACCTCATGCAGGGTATATGGCCAGTGGACCGGTGGCTGCTTGTGGTTTAACTGAGGCGGCAAAAATGGGTCAACCGGAGAGTATCGTAATTTTGGGACCCAGCCACACAGGTACTGGAATGCCGGTGAGTGTCTGGGACAAAGGAGTTTGGGTTACTCCCTTTGGAAATGTTGCTATCGATGAGGAATTAGCCAATTATTTTATTGACAGCTACGAATATGCTTCTGTTAATTACGATGCCCATATTAACGAACATTCTATTGAAATTCAATTACCGTTGCTTCAATATGTTTACGGTAGAGATATTAAAATTCTGCCCATCGCCATGATGGATCAGAGAAAGCAAACTGCCAAAGAAATAGGGCGGGTTTTTGCTAAAATGAAGGAGAAAAAGAGGATTCTGTTTATCGCTTCAACAGACCTTAATCACTATGAAAGTGAAGAGATTACAAGGCAAAAGGACGAGGAAGTGATTTCTCATATCCTGTCTTCAAATGTGGATCGACTTTACAGTTCCATTACGGAGCACGATATCTCAATGTGCGGTTTTGGGCCAGTGAGTGCCTTGTTGTTTTCTGAATTAGGAGAACCGAGAATCATCAAGCATTCCACCAGTGGTGTTATGACCGGGGATTATTCCCATGTGGTAGGTTATCTTGCAGCCATCTTAGAAGGAAGTGAATCATAATGAACACGGTACAGATGATTGATCAAGCGGATATCGCTTATTTTTTCCCTTTGTTGTCACAAATTATCAACCAGTGGTATTTTTCTATCCCCATTGCCGTTGCCCTGTTGTTGGCCAGTCGATTGTTTCCAAAAATCATTATATCGGTGGTCGGTTTTATCGCAGGTATAGGTCTGGTTTATCCCTTGATTTACAACATCGAATATGTAAAAAACCTCATTGGGACCAATGAAACGGCTCAAATTGTGTTTATGATTTTAACAGGTGTGGTAATTGCCGCTGTTGTGTTTGCACTTTTTAAGTTCCTGTTTTTTTTGGTAGGTTTGTTAGCGGGTTTTTTCATCGGTATTTGGTTGTATAATATCATTTCACCTGGGATATACACCAGTATTATGGAGAATTATCCCCAGTTTACCGCTCCGGCATGGATTCCCTTCGCCTTTGCGGGCTTTCTGGCTGTGATTATTGGTATTTTGGCACTCATCTCCCAAGAAAAGGCGGTCTCTCTTATATCTGTAGTCATTGGTGCTTTAATTATCAGTTTTTACGGCGTTTATTGGTTAATTGTCTTATTTCCACAAACCTTTGGGGCTATTGAAATGCAAAACGATGTTATTAACGTACTGGATCTGTCCAGTCTTGGTCTATTGTCATTTGTGATTCTCATGATCATTTTGTGCTATGCGGGATTTAAGATTGGGAAAATAAGGAGAAGGGAATACGACGAGGGTTAGAATTCTGGATAATAAATGGATGTTTTAATATGCACCATATATTGAAAAGGGAGGAATTAACATGAAAAAACTTTTTGTACTGATGCTTGTGTTGTTGCTTAGTGTTTCTGTTATGCTGGGCGCTGAAATCGTGAAGGCGTATACAACGTTCGAGGAACCTTTGGCAAAAGAACTTTTCGACAAATTTGAAGCAGATACGGGAATTAAGGTAGAATGGGTAAGATTGTCAACAGGTGAAGCAACTGCCAGGCTTGAAGCTGAAAGAGAAAATCCACAAGCTTCCATTTGGGCAGGCGGTGTAGGTCTTGGACACATCGAGGCCAAACAGAAAGGACTAACAACCCCTTATCGATCACCAATGCTTGCCAATACTCCCACAGAATACATCGATCCCGAATTTTACTGGGCCGGTTTGTATATTGGACCGATTGC
>CAZVPY010000106.1:0-5007 GCA_964629135.1 uncultured Thermotogaceae bacterium
GGGATATTGCTGATAATTACCGCGTTGAACTGGACCTGTTTTACAGGGCTTTTAAGCTCTCTGAAACCCTAGATCGGGCAACAAAAATTAAAGATTTAGAAGAGATGGGCGTTTCTGTGGAAGGGATAAGAACATTTGTTGAGTATATCAACCGTCCGATCAATGAATTAAAGGGGATAGTTCTGCCGGAAAATGTTGATCCTTCTCAAACATTGGAGGAGTTTGTAAAAACTAAAAACCCCGGAGCTTACTTAAATCTTTTGGCAAGAGATGAGCATGCCTCTTCAGAGGAAAAGGAAGAGGATAGGATAAAAAGAGTCACGATGCTGGTCGATATAAAAAGAATGGTTGAGGATTTCGATGCTTTCAGAGAGGAATTTGGGATTCCCGAAGATAAACCTTTGAATACTGAATTGCGGGAACTGATAGATGAATTGGGATTTGAGCTGGATGAAATCAGGACGTATGTTGAGGGGCATAAAAAATAAACAAACGCAACTAAAAAACCTATGTATCAAACCCCGAATATTAGAATTCCAGAGATAATTTACAAATTTATGATAAAATATAAAAGGAGTTATTTAGGAATAATTGAGAAAATAATTTATGGACTCATAGCAAACGAATTTTAAGGTTTTTTAAAATGTTTTTCTTCAATTAATTTTAATAAAAAGCTGGTAAATTATAATTATTATATTCTGGAAATACGGGGTGGATTTAATTGCAAAGCTTTGAAAAGATAATGGAGAAATCGAATATGGGTTTTGCAAGGCATCGAATGGTTTATGATGAAGTTGGCAAGCCGGTGGATTACATTTTTCTTTCTGTTAATGCGGCATTTGAAAGGTTGACAGGATTAAAGAAAGAACATATTCTCAATCGCTCGTTCACTCAAGTTATACAAAAAAGGACAAAAGAAGATTTTGATTGGATTGACTACTACGCGAATATTACTAAGACCAAGGAAAAAAGAGTTTTTGAACAATATTCCTATCCCCTTGGCAAATGGTATCGGGTGGAAGCTTTTTCATGCGAGAAAGACTACTTTACCACACTCTTTACGGATATCACTCATGAAATGGAATTGGCAACGGCTTCAAAGGAATTTTTGGATGATGGTCAAAATAGCAATACATACGAAGAGATTACACAGCGAATGAGAAAAATTTCCGGTGCGGAATATGTGGCGTTAAACGTTTTTTTTGAAAAAAGCAGAAAATTCAGATTGGTCTCACTTGTAGGCGTTCCCAATATTTTACAAAAGGTTACTCAAGTACTTGGTATAAATCCGATGCATAGAGAATGGGAAATTGATCCCATTCATTTTGAAGTATTCAAAGAAAAAACAATTAATAAACTTGATCATCTACATGAACTAACAGAAAATGCTCTTTCAAATACAGCTATCAAAATCTTAGAGAAGGCCCTCAACCTGGGAAAGGTTGTTGTTATAAAAAGTGATCAAGGGGGTAGTTTTCTTGGAGCTTTTACACTCTTTTTCTTAAAGGGAAAAACTTTAGAAAGAGAAAATGAGGCAATCGTTTTTGCGGATATGGTGGGTATGCTCATACAGAAACGCAAGCAACAGCAGCTGTTTGACGAAAACAAGAGACAACTTCAGAAAAGTCAACAACTCTACCAGTCAATTGCCGAGGACACACCGGCTATGATATGCAGAATCCTTCCCAATATGAAGATTGAATACGTGAATCGAGCGTATTGCGAGTTTCTTAGAAAGACACCTGAATCGCTTATTGGCACAAGTTTTTTGGACTTAATTCCCAATGAACACCAAAAAATTGTAAAATCACAATTATTTAGCCTTACACCGGAAACTCCAAGTAACACAATTGAACATCAGGCTCACTTACCTGCCGGTCAAGGTTTGGGCTGGCAAAGATGGACCAATCGTGCTCTTTTCAACGAGGAAGGCCATCTTCTTTCCTATCAATCAATCGGTATGGATATTACAGAACAAAAAAGAGCTGAAGAAAAATTAAGAGAAAACCAAATCCGCCTGGAGCGTGCCATGGATGCGGGAGAACATGGATTGTGGGACTGGAATCTTGAAACAGACGAGGTTTATTACAGTCCTGGATACTTTAAAATGTTGGGTTATGATCCTGATGAATTCGCCATGAAAAAATCAACTTGGGTTGAACTTATGCATCCTGAGGATAGAAAACATTGTCTTCCAAAAATAGAGAAGTTTGTCAATGAGGGGGTCCCTTATACAGAGGATTTTAGAATGAAATGCAAGGACGGGACTTACAAATGGATTTCTGCCAGGGGAAAGACTTATTATCACGATAAAAGCGGAAAACCCAGCAGAGCAGTAGGTGTCCATGTAGATATTGACGAGTTAAAAAGAAAAACCGAAGCCCTCAAGGAATCCCATCGAATGGCAAAGATGGGACGTTGGGATTATTATCATCAACAAGATAAATTACAATGGTCTGAGGAAATTTTTGATATTTTTGAACTTGATAAAAATCAAAAAGGTTCTAATTATAAGGCTTATTTGGAAAGGATACATCCAGAGGATCGTGACCGTGTAGAGAGAATATGGAAAAATCCGAGAAAGAACCATGAGACCTTACAAACAGAATATAAAGTGTTAATGGATGATGGAAGGGTCAAATGGGTGAAAGAGCATTGTTATACCGAATACGATGAACACCTAAACCCACAACATTCCGTTGGTATTGTTCAGGATATCACCGAGTTGAATCAAGAAAGAGAAAGGGCGCAAAAGGCCAATCAAGCCAAAAGTACATTCTTGGCCAATATGAGCCATGAGTTGCGCACCCCACTGAACGGCATTATTGGGTTTAGTGGAATCCTAAAATCCACGAATTTAGATGATGAACAAAAGAATTATCTCGACATGGTTTATTCCTCTGCCAAGCATTTAACAGAAGTTATCAGTGATATTTTAGATTTTTCACGTATTGAAGCCGGAAAATTTGAACTGTATCCGGAAAAAACAGATTTCAGAGAATTGATTAAAGAAACAATGGACATTATCCGCTACAGGGCTGAGACGAAAGAATTGAATCTAAGCAATGTCATTGCAGCTGATATACCTCAATTCGTTGAAATAGATGGCCCCAGATTGAAACAAATTTTGGTGAATCTGATGACAAACGCTGTGAAATTCACAGATAAGGGAAGTGTTGTCCTGACAGTCAGTCAGATGGAAAGGCAAAATGGGCAAGTGAAACTTCTTTTCAAAGTGATAGACTCCGGGATTGGGATAAAGGAAAAAGAAAAGAAAATGATATTTGAACCTTTTAATCAGGCGGATATGTCATCGTCAAAAAGAGTAGGTGGAACGGGTCTTGGTCTTGCCATTACCAAAAATATACTGGAGAAGATGGGTAGTGCACTCCAACTCAAGAGTACTTACGGAAAAGGCAGCACCTTTTATTTCCAGCTGGAATTGAACTGTGAAGAAGTCCAACCAATGGATATTGATTCCAAAACCTTTGATATGACTCTTAAAGAATCTCCTTTCAAAAACAAAAAGATTCTGATTGTTGAGGATAATCCGGTTAATATGCAATATGTCCAAACAGCTTCATCGTTGTTTGATGAAAAGATCCAAATACTTAAAGCCGAAAACGGGAATGAAGCTTATGAGCAGTATCAGAAATATCATCCGGATCTCATTCTCATGGACCTTGTTATACCGGAAATGGATGGTTATCAGGCAACCGCTATGATCCGAAAAATTGACAAACAAGTTCCGATTATTGCCATGACGGCAAAGGCATTAAAAGACGACAAAGAGGCCTGCTTGGCAGCCGGCATGAATGATTATATAGCAAAACCTGTTTCTTTTGATAAATTAGAAGAAATCATTAAAAAGCATTTAGGGAAGGCTGAATAAACAAAATTCCAAAGGCGGTATACATTTTTTGAAAATCATTAGACAATTTGAGACAATCGTTGAAAAATATCCAAACAAAACAGCTATTATTGACAACAATGGAGCAGTGACGTTTCGGGAATTAAGAGGAAAGGCGATAACAATAGGGACAGCTATCCAGGAGAGACTTGGCGGGAAGATCAATCAGCCAGTCTCGATTTTTTTGAGTGAGAGTGCAGATTATGTGGCAGCGATTTTGGGGGTGCTGTATTCCGGGAATTTTTATGTTCCGTTGATTAAAAACGGGGCGAAACATTTGTTGAAAATGGTTGTTGAGAGTATACAGCCCGAAGTGATTATCACAGATTTTGAATCGGCGGGGGCTTTGGTGCGCTGTGCGATTCCCTTGTCGAAGCAGCTGGTTCTGGAAGAAATTTATGAAGCGTCTGGTAAAAATCCAGCCTCTGTTGAAGGGTATCTTCAGATCACGGATAAGGATCCGGTTTATATCATGCATACTTCCGGCTCCACCGGTGTGCCCAAAGGTGTGGTGATTTCTCACGGGGGTTTGATGGATTATGTCCAATGGGTAGGCGAGACCTTTCAGATGGATGCCACCAAGCAAATCAGTTCCAGGACCAGTTTTGCCTTTGACAATTCGGTTTTGGATATCTTTTCCATGGTCTTTTACGGGTCTTTGCTGGTGATAAAATTCACGAAAGAAAAGAAACCGGATTTGACAAAGGTTTTGTTTGAAATGTTGCATGAGTTAAAGGAACATCGAATCAACCTGATCTTTTGGGTCCCTTTGTATTTGAAGCTTTTTGCCGATCATGATGTGTTTCAAGAGGGGATTCCCCAAGATTTAAAGCAAGTGCTTTTTTGCGGAGAAGTGATGCACAACAAGCATTTGAACTATTGGCGCAAACACTTGCCTGACACCCAATATGCCAATTTGTACGGGCCCACTGAAGTGACGGATGTGTGCAGTTATTACGTTGTGAACCGCCCATTTAAAGATGATGAGCCCCTTCCAATAGGCAAAGCTTGTGAGAATATGTCGATTTTGATCTTGAATGATGATTTGAAGCCGGTTGTACCCGGAGAGTCCGGGGAGATTTACGCCAGAGGAACGG
>CAZVPY010000107.1:0-4664 GCA_964629135.1 uncultured Thermotogaceae bacterium
TTTTCCTTATCTCCTTTCTAAAAACATTGTATTTAAAAGTGTTTTACCCGTCTTCGTTTTAAAAATTTTCTCACTGATTTGGTGAATGGCATCTCTATCGTATTTCGATTCATGGATATTAACCAAAAAATCCGCTTCCACCAATATTTGATAATCCAATCCATCGATCGATTCATAGGTATGATGATGACCAACCAGATAACACACCCGTTGGATAAATGATTTTTTGAAATTCATTGAAGAAAGCATCCTCTCAGCTTCAGGAGGTCCCAGCTTTTCCTGTAAATCACCCGAACTTCTTCCGTGTTGACTGATGGCGACTTTTATACCGATATCATGAACCAAGGCTGCTGTCTCAATCACTTGCAATAATTCACCGTTTACATCTTCCTGCTCAGCAATGAATTTTGCAAACGAATGGACTTTGACGAAATGGTGTATTTGATGGGGATCTCCTGAGTAATATTGTATCATTTTAAAATACAACTTGTTGATAGGTTTCCTTTTGTCTTCGATGATATGCACCCCTAGTTATAGCTGTAAAGATTTTACCATTAAATACTGAAAAAGAATATGCACCCCTTCGTTTAAGCGAGATATTCTTATATCATTTTTTGTTTTTTCAATACTATTACTTCAATCATTTAGGATAAAGTCTATCGTTAAAATTAATTTGTCCAAAGATGCTATAATCGTAGTATAAAAGTCAAAAAAATATGCACTATCTTTTATGCCTTAATCGTTAATAAAAACGTGGAAGGGAAAATCAATATGAATGATGACCATCATAACAGCCAAGAAGAAATTACTTTTCAGAGGGCTCAAGAAAAACTCCAAGAACGAAATAAAGAAATCGATTGTCTTATTGAGATTACTGAGATAGTCAGTAATCGTTCTTTAACGCTTGATGAGATGATGCCGCGTTTTGTCAAAAGCATTCGCCGATCCTTTCTTTTTCCCGAATATATTGGTGTGAGAATCAATTTTAATAAAAAAGAATATACAAGCGATTTTTTTTATGAAACGGATACAAAACTTTCCTGTGATATTAATTACCGTAGTGAACAAGTTGGTCTATTGGAAGTCGATTTTTTAAAAAAGAACTTTGATAAAGAAGAAGCTGCATTAGTCAATCACTTTAAGAGAAAAGCAAAGTTTGTTGATACCGTTGGGAAAGGGATCGAGCGAACAGTTGTGCGACTGCTGACAGAATCTCAATTGGTGCAGAGTGAAAGCTTGTTTCGAAACCTCTTCGAAACAATGGCACAAGGTGTTGTCTTTCATGATAAAGTCGGTAAAATCGTTCGGGCAAATTCCGCTGCTGAGAAAATACTTGGTTTATCTCTAGAACGGATGCAAGGGTTAAAATCCACTGATCCGAGATGGCGCTCTATACATGAAGATGGTACACCTTTTCCAGGAGAAGAACATCCTGCCATGGTTGTTTTAAGAACAGGTAAACCGGTTTATGGTCAGGTAATGGGAATATTTCACCCCATAAAGGAAAAATATAATTGGATTAAGATCAATGCTGTTCCTATAAGTGACAGAGGAGAAGATGACCCATATCAGGTATACGCCAGTTTTGAAGATGTCACATACGAGTATGAGGCAAAACAGAAATTACAAAAAAGCGAGGAAGTAGCAAAGAGGGCTAATAAAGCAAAATCTGAATTTCTGGCGACCATGAGCCACGAGTTGAGAACACCTTTAAATGGTATTATAGGATTTAGTGAAATCTTAAAAGGCACGGAATTAAGCGGGATTCAGAAAGAATTTTTAGAGATTATTCTTCAATCGGGTAAGAATTTATTGGGAATCATTTCTGATATATTAGATTTGTCCAAGATAGAATCTAATAAAATAGAGTTATTATATGAAAAAACAGATATCATTAAATTAGTGCAAAATACTCTTGAATTGATTCAATGCAAAGCAGATGAAAAATCCCTGAAAATCGAAAAAGTAGTTGAACCAGGTCTTCCTCCATTGATAAAAGTCGATTCCTTGAGGTTTAAACAAGTCCTGCTCAACCTCCTAACCAACGCCATCAAATTTACCGATCAAGGCAGTGTCACACTTATGGTAAAAAAGAAATGGATTAACGAAGAAAAGCGAAAGGTCAAACTCTATATAAGTGTGAAAGATACGGGAATCGGCATTAAAGAAGAGCATCAAAAATTGATCTTTGATGCCTTCAGGCAAGTGGATATGTCTATTACCAGAAATTTTGGGGGAACAGGTTTAGGGCTGGCAATCTCCAAACAACTACTCCATAAAATGGGCACAGTACTTGAAGTAGAAAGCACGCCGGGAAAGGGAAGTCAATTCTACTTTGAAATAGAGCTGGACTATTACGAAAACGAAAGCACACAAGGAAAAACCGAAACCATAAATGCCACTTCAAAAGGAATAACTATACCAAATCTTACAGGGAAAAATATCTTGATTGCTGAGGATGATCCCATCAATATGAAATTAATCCGAACAGTATTAAAAAGATTTTCAAGAGGCTTAAACTTGATAGAAGCCAAAAATGGAAAAGAAGCCTGTGAAATTTTTCAAAAGTACAAACCTGATCTGATCCTCATGGATATTGTTATGCCTGAATTAGACGGGTACCAAGCTGCAAGGAGTATACGAAAACTGGATGGGCAAACACCTATTATAGCTATGACGGCAAATGCCCTGAAGGAAGACAAAGAACGCTCTCTCAGCTCGGGGATGAATGATTATATTTCCAAACCTTTTTCTTTGAATCAATTGAAAGAAGTGTTAATAAAATACCTTTAATTGCTTTTTTATTCTCTTGCAATTTTTATAGCATTTGCTGTTCTCATGATTTGATTCCATTCTGCAGTATCTCTCAAGGCTTCCAAATACGGACTGTCAAATTTGATTGAAAAAACAGGTTTAATGGTTTTTTCGATGATATTTTTAAGGTCTCTTTCGTTCTTTTTTTCCGGTGCATTGCGTTCGTTTTTGGCGAATTCAATCAAATACTGGCCGTATTGCTCGATGGCGTCTATCATGTCTTTTCTTTCCATTTTTATACCTCCTTCTTTATTTTCATTCATTTAGAAGTTTTAGAAAATTGGCTGGTTACAATTGTAACATAAAAAAGGGGTGTGGGGACAAAAAGGACATTGACCCCACGCCTGCTCATTAACTATATTGAGCTTGGAGTTTCCTATTTGATGCACTTAATCGTTATTCTGAAAAGATATAATAATTTGAGTCAAGCTCCAGATAAACGGTTCCCTTTAACTGTAAAAAATCGATCAAATCTTTATTTTTATCGATGAGATCAAAATATTCATCAGAGTATTTTTGGATTGTGATGACATTTTCTTCTTTAAAGTCGTCATCAATCCAGGCCTTCTTTTCATCGTTCCATATAAACCGTTTGCCTTTGATGAGTCTGTAATCAGAGCCTTCCATGGCCTCTTGCATCAGTTCTTCAGCCTCTTCTGCTTGTCTGGCTTGTGACATCATATTCATTTGCTTGGATTGCACGACACTGCTTTTCCCTGTTTGCTGGCTGGGGGCTGCTGCCGGTTGATTGGTTGTTTTTTGTGACAAAACCGGACTCCCACCGGCATCATATTTCTGAGAGGTGTCATCGGAAACCAGGTATGATGTGTATGATGTGGGAATAGAGAATTGTTTACTCAGTGTGATCACTTCGTTTTTCATGTCTTCGGTTTCACCGTATAATCTGATCCGGTTAATCAGGTCATTAATTTGACGGCTTGCCCACAAAAGTGAAATGGATTTGTTGACATCACTTGAAACGTTGAAATGGTACATTTGTTTGAAATTCTGATCGCCTAATTTTCCGGTAATTTCCATCGTGAGCTTTCCGCTGCCTTTATAACGCCCGTAGATTTTTAAGGGTTCGTCTTTATAAACGGTTAAGCCTGTTTTAGGCAAATAGTCGATGATTTTCACGTCATTGCTCATGAATGCTACTTTTACATCTGATAGAACTGGTTTGCTGATACTTGAAAACAGTCTGGCAATTTCCGTTTCTATGGACTCATCTTCAGTCACATAGTAGGTTTGGCCGTTGTTATTGGTAGTTAACAGATCCAGGATATAGGTGTTTACATCATAGCCAACTCCAAAGGCAAAGAGTCGTAATCCATTGATGCCTTTTGAAAACTCGTTGACATGCTTAACAATTGCCTCCGGATCGGTAATTCCTTCGGTGGGAATACCATCCGTCAAAAAAACGAGGATAGGATTTTTCAATTGATCGGCATTGTGGAATACTCTTAAGGCCATATCTAATGATCCGTATATATTGGTGTTTCCTCCTGCGCTGGATGAATAAATCCAATCAACGGCATCTTTCTTTTTATCTGATTCAAATAAATTAAAGTAGTATTTAAAGGCTTCGATGTCGTGATTAAATAGAATCAGATTAAACCGGTCGTCTTCGTACAATCGACTGATGATAAATTCTGCTGCCTTTTGTGCCTGTACGTATTTCATACCTGACATACTGCCAGATTTGTCCAAAACGAAAACCACATCTTTTGGCTGATAATCCGCATAGTTCACATCCGGATGGATTTCCAGTAAAAAGGTGTTATACCCGAGATCTGGTGTGTCTGTGCTCATATAGGCTTCAACTTGGTTTTCACCCAAGCCGAATTTCA
>CAZVPY010000108.1:0-4620 GCA_964629135.1 uncultured Thermotogaceae bacterium
GGGTACGCCAAAGCTTCGAATTACATGGTAATTGAAGACATTCAAACTCCCGATGACTATACCGTTGAATTCACCTTATCAAAGGCCTATTCGCCATTCTTGGCCCTTGTATCCAAGATACACATTCTGCCTTCTGATTCAGATGCCAACTTTGACCTGCACACGATTGGAACAGGCCCCTTTTATTTGAAAGAGTGGAATCGGGACAGTTATCTGCATCTGATCAAATTTGAAGACTATCATATGGAGGGTGTTCCATACTTGGATGAGGCCTATTTTCGAGTGATTCCCGATGAGAACAGTCGATTTATCAGCTTGCAAACCGGTGTGGTGGATGTGATCCCAAGAATTGACCAGAGCTTTATGTCACGCATCGAACGAGACCCATCCGTTAAATACGAAAGAGCTCCCATGAACCTGGTACAGTTTATGGCTATCAATAACAAAAGGCCCCCTTTAGATGACTTACGGATCAGACAGGCGGTCAATTATGCCATCGACAGGGAACTACTCATTGAATTTGTTGCCGAAGGACTGGCAAGACCTTTGACAACACATATGACTTTGATGAGCCCCTATGCTCTTGAATTGAACAAATACCCATATAATCCGGAAAAAGCCATGGACCTTCTGGAAAAAGCCGGTTACAGTTTTGGAGAATTGGAATTAACCATTGCATTACCTCAACCCTATGAATTCCATCAAAGAACCGGCGAGGTTATCGCTCAAATGATGGAAGCGGTTGGAATTAAAACCAAACTCCAGATTGTGGAATGGGGAACATGGATCTCGGACGTGTACAACGGCAGGGACTATGACATGACCATCATTGGCATAGAAGGCGAGCCCGATCCCTATATTTATCTGGATCGATTCTATTCAGAAGCCTCCAGAAACTTCACCAATGTAGACAGTGATGAAATCGATCGTTGGTTGGATCAATTGGCCACCGAAAGTGAGTTTGAAATCAGAAAGCAATTAGTCAACAACATACTGAAAGAACTGGTAGATCAAGCCGCGTCCGTATGGCTCATGGAGCCTGATGAGATTGTGGCGTTGAAAAACAAAGTCATGGGCTGGACGATTTATCCTGTGTATGTGGATGCACTGAAAGATGTATGGATAGAAGAGTGATTGCATGAGACTCATCATGGATGTTGGCAATACCAACCTGACCCTGGGAGTTTGGGATGGTAAATCATTTGTGGGCAAATGGCGTATGCCGACTGAGACCATCGATACAGAAGATCAATTTTTTTCATCCATTTACCCTTTATTGTTAGCCACAAAGATCGACATTGAAAGCATTGACTCCATTGCTATTGCCTGCGTGGTTCCGGGAACCATCGGCATTTTCAACGCATTTGCAAAGAAATATTTTAAAACGACACCGGTTTTCGTCTCCCCGGTGGATGGGCTGGATGTAACTTGGAGGGCGGACAACAACTCAGAAATAGGCCCGGACCGTATCGCAAATGTCTTAGGTGCCAAGGATTATTTTGGCTCCAACGCCATCATTCTGGATTTTGGTTCTGCCATCAACGTGGATATCCTGTACCAAAACGCCTTTGTAGGAGGGGCTATCCTGTTGGGGATCAACACAGCCATGAAAGCGCTTTTTTCCAAGGCAGCCATGATCCCACCCGTTGATTTGTTCTTTGAAGACCATTATCAGGGAACCAATACCGGAGACAATATTCGCATCGGTCTGGTGAATGGCACCTATCACGCCCTTGAAGGGATTACCGCAAACATCAGAAATGAGCTCAAAACAACGCTTCCCATTATTGCCACAGGCGGTTTATCCAATCTGTTTGATTTTGAAGGGACTTTTATAGACCATTTTGACGACGATTTAACCCTAAAAGGTGTCATCTCTTTCCAAAACAGAGTGGTTGATGTTGGATAAACGCTATTTTATCAGTACTAAAAGGCTAAAAATTATTCCGCTCTCTTTGTTTAACCTTCGTTTATATATTAGCGATTATCAAAGCTTTTGCAAGGAGAATGGTCTTTCGTTTCAAGAAAAAGTTTTAAAAGAACCTCTCAAACGTGCATTAAGTATTAAAATACAAAACATTGAAAAGAATCCTTCTAATTGGCACTATTATACTTATTGGCTAATGATCGATAAAAGAAACAAACAGGAAGTGGGAACGATTGGTTTTAAAGGGTTACCCGATCAAAAAGGGATTGTTGAAATAGGTTACGGCACAGAAATAATCTTTCAAAATCAGGGGTTTATGAGTGAAGCCTTAGAAGCCTTTATAAAGGATTTCCCGGATGAATTAAGCAGAATTAACAAAATCAGAGCTCAAGTGGCAGCAACGAATCTCCCCTCCATAAGAATACTGGAAAAAAGTGGATTTGAAATGATATCCAGCATTGAAGACTATCATATCTACGAATTAACTGTTATAGGCGGTGTCATATGAAGAAAAAACTTCTAACCCTCATTATCACAATCAGTCTTTTACTATTAAATACTCTAATTATCGGCTCCTCATTTGAAGGCATAGAAAGAATTAAGGAATCCGGGCAGTTGCGTATCTTAATGGCCAAAGATGATTGGTGGCCCTTTTTTCATGTGGATGAAGAGGGTGTTCTTTCCGGTATTGACATCATCGTTTCAAAAAAGATTTGTGAGAATCTGGGTGTTGAACCTATTTTTATCAGAAAGGACAGTTTTAACCAATTGGCTCCCGCACTTAAAAGGGGGGAAGGGGATGTGATCATCTCCTATTTTTCCTATACCCCACAAAGAAATACAGATGTCTATCTTACCAGTCCTTATATCCTCAGTACAGACAGCCTGTTGATTAACAACAGAGTATTGGAAAAAATCAAACGAAACCATCCAGAGCCTTCTTCAGAAGTATTAACAAACTCTCTGGATGAAGAAAATTATACAATCGCTTCCGTTAAGGGAACCTCTCACGAAATTTGGGTAGAGGAACTGTTTGAAAAAGCTGAAATTAAACTTTACGAACCCTCTCAAATAGAAGACATGCTCAATGACAAAGCGGTAGATGCCTTTTATTTTGATGAAATTTGGACTCGCTTTTTCCTGGCCTTAAATCCTGAATTCTACTTGAATTACAGTTTTTTCAACCTCCAGCGAGAAGATCAAATTGTGGTGGGTGTAGCACCGGATAATCTTTCCCTTTACCTGTGGCTCGAAAACTTTATCACCACCAACTTAAACATGAATCAAATCATCGATAACATGTACACGGAAATCTCAAAGGGTATTTCGGATTACCTGACAGAAACCGAAGCAACCGGTTCGATGATTCGAGATCCTTGGCGTTATCTCATTTTGTTTTTGATTCTTACTCTTGGATTTATCCTCATTTACACCTCTCAAAAAAAACAGCCGAAAGAAAACAGACAAAACTGGTTGTTTAATTTCTGGACCATCATCTTTTCCATGATAGCCGGTGTCTATTGTGGCATCGCTTTTCCCGCATTAGTTGATTTCATCAGTCCTTTTGGAGATATTTTCTTCAATTATCTCCTTCTATTCGGCATACCGATCCTGTTTTTTGTAGTGTTGATCAACTTTGTCAAACTGATGATGAAAATGGGTGGGATGCATTTTTTCATGAAATTCATGGGCATTGTCCTTCTTTTCTTTTTTATTGGATCACTGATTGGTGTTATTGTTGGTATAGTGGGGCAACCGGGAATGGATCTTCCCAAAGAAAACCGTCAGCAACTGGCACAGGCCATGGAAGAGAGTGCGGATGAAAAACTTGCCGATTCCACCGACCTTTAACCGGGAGCATCGCTTTGGATGCTACCCAATACCATGGTTCAAAACAGTATTGTCAAATCCTTTACAGAGAATAAAACCCTTGCCATCCTTTTCTTTGCTATCTTGTGTGCATTTGCCTTAAAATATCAGGAGGCATCAAAACGCGATCGGATCATTCGGGTGGTGGAAACCCTCAACGACTTGTTTATGTTCCTCTTTAAACTGTCCTATTATATTTTGCCCTTTGGCCTGTTCAGTCTCATGCTTTCTCAAGGCCGTTTATTTATAGAAGATGCGGGAATTCTTTCTGCCTTTTTGAAATTCACCCTCTGCCAATTCGTCATCGTTGGCATCTGGTTTGTCATCGCAGTGGTATTGGGAAGCTACAAGACAAAAGTCACTCCCTGGCGTTATTTGCATATGATCAAAAAACCCACCCTCATTCTTTTCTCTCTGTTGTCCACACTGGCCACTATTCCTCCGGCTTTGGAAGTCTGTGACAAATACCCACAGTTCAAGGATGAAACCATCAAAGGAACACTGCCGTTAATTTTGGTGATGCTGGTTCCATCCATTGCCAGTATGTTTGCCCTAACTACCATATTTCTCATCCAACTCACCGGTCTGGAAATCGCGCTGGTTCAATATATCTTCATCATCCTGGGCTCAGTAGGCGCCACATTGGCCACCACCGGCGTCCCGGCACCCATTTACCTGTTCGCCATGTCCATCGTCGTCTCACCTTTCGGCATCCCGGTCAGTCAAGCTATCTTCTTCCTCCTGCCGTGGACATTAACAGCTGTCAGATTGGAAACCATCAATTTCATGATGCTGGACTTTGCCGTGGTTCAATATTTCAAGCC
>CAZVPY010000109.1:0-4589 GCA_964629135.1 uncultured Thermotogaceae bacterium
ATTCCTCTTTCAATTCTGATGTTCTTTCATATGGCTGGAGTCATGATTCCCGGTTATCTTATGATGGAGATCATTTTTGGTGGATTGGTGGTGTTTTATACTGGTTATCCAACCATTAAAAGTGCTTGGATTGCTCTTATTCATAAACATACTAATATGGATACATTGATTTTTATGGGATCTGTCACGGCTTGGCTGACGGCTGTTCTGAAATACTTTGGTTTAGATATTGCTTCATTTGGAGCGTTGGGAGCCATGATCGTTGCTTTGCATTTGACGGGGAAATATATAGAACAGCATTTAAAGTACAAGGCTTCTAAAGAAATCAAAGCGTTGATGCATCTTCAGTCGAATGAAGCAACGATTATCCAAAACGAATTAGAGATCAATGTACCGGTTGAGAAACTGAAACCGGGAGATGTAGTTATCGTACGTCCGGGAGAGAGAATTCCAACAGATGGGATTTTAATTAGTTCAACCACTTCTGTTGACGAGTCCATGCTGACAGGTGAATCCATGCCTGTGAAAAAAGAAAAGGGTAATCAAATGACAGGGGGTTCTTTAAATTTAACATCTTCAATTAGAATTGAAGTAAACAGAGAGCATGCCGATACCTTTTTATCGCAAATGGTTTCCCTTATTAATGAAGCTCAAGGAACCAAAGTACCGATACAGGCGTTAGCCGATCGAATTACTCGTTATTTTGTGCCTATTGTTATGGCGGCTGCACTCATTGGAGCTGTCATTTGGTATTTTAATTTTGATACTTTATATCCTATGCTGGAATCTGTTAGAAATATTTTCCCATGGATCTTGGTTTCTGATAGCCCCCTTTCATTTTCAGTTTTTGTCTTTGTATCTTCCATTGTCATAGCCTGTCCCTGTGCGTTGGGACTTGCAACGCCAATGGCTTTAGTCAGCGGGATGGGCCGTGCCACGAAAAAGGGTGTTCTCATCCGTAATTCCGAAGTAGTTCAGTCCATTGGTAAGACGGATGTAGTTGTTTTGGATAAAACCGGAACCATCACGCAAGGCGTTCCAAAGGTTGTAGAACACAATCTGAACGAAAAGGAAGCTCATATTGTTGCTGTTATCGAATCACAATCCAATCACCCCCTTGCCAAAGCAATTAGTGAGATTTCAATTAAAAAAGAAACCTTAGTAATAGATGATATTGAGGAAATTTCAGGTAAAGGGGTCTTGGCCACATATAATGGCAATAAATACTTTATCGGGAGACCGAAAGATTATACAAAGTATGAGAAAAATCTTGTAAAAGGTCAGACAGTTGTCGAAGTTACTGTTAACGGAGAAATAGCCGGTTTCTTGGCCATAGAAGATCCTTTGAGAGAAGAAAGTGTCCAAGAAATAAAATTACTGAAAAAGAAAGGACTTGAGATAATTATCGCCACAGGTGATCATGAAACAACAGCGAAAAAAATTGCTGAAAGAGTAGGAGCAGATGCTGTATATGCCCAGTTAATGCCTTCACAAAAAGTGGATATCATTAACAATCTTCAATCTAAAGGGTATGAAGTTCTCATGGCAGGAGATGGCATTAACGATGCCGCTGCATTGCGTAGTGCGGATATTGGTGTTTCTTTTTCAACGGGAACAGATTTGGCCATGGATAACTCGGATATTGTGGTGGTTAAGGGAGGTATTTCTGGCATTAGATCCACTATGGAAATTTCTCATAAAATGATGAAGGTTATTCAACAGAATTTGTTTTGGGCTTTCTTTTACAACGTCATAGCAATACCAGTGGCATTGATGGGTTGGTTACACCCAGCCATATCGGAGGCTGCCATGGGGATTAGTTCGATTACTGTGGTATTAAATTCACTAAGAATCAAAAATGAAAGGGCGAAAGGAGAAAAGATTATGAAATATACAGTAACAGTTAATGATATGAATTGTGGGCATTGTGTTGCTACGATTGATAAGGCCTTGGAAAAAGCGGGGATTAAAGAAAGAGATATTAATTTAGAAAAGAAAACAGTGACGTTTGATGCTTCGCATATTGAGAAGGGGTTGGAAGCAATTCAGAATGCGGGGTATACGCCTAAAGTTTAATTTAAGAAGGGGCAAGAAGTAAGGGGGGGATTGCTATCAGCGACCCTGTTCCCAGGAATATTATTTATAGTGATGTTGCGCAGAAAATATATCTTCCTTCATAGGCTGGAGTAAAATACACTTCATAGGATTTTTTTTGAGAAACAAAGCTTCAAGTTTCATAAAAGTGGAGGTGTGGGTTTTCTGTATTTATTTCTAACAGTGTTGTTCACCTTCTATCGTTTAAACCCACCCCCCCGCAAGCGGTCCCCCCCTCCCTAGAGGGGATTTTTGAGCTTTAAACCTTTTTTTCTCAGATGAGGATCTGGAGATTAAATTTAATACTATAAGCAGCCCTTTTTAAGGGCTGTTGTATTTGAAATGGCACTCAATCTTTGTTTTACCATATATCCATCTTACCTGTCATCTATAATAATAATGGCCCCCAAAAGTTATTTTTACACAAACAAAAATCCCCTCCTACGGAGGGGTGCCCCGAAGGGGTGGGGTGGGTTTAAACGATAGACCGTGAACAACGCTGTTAGCGATAAATCTGGGAAAACCATTCTTCAACTAACGTTGTAATCCCTCTATGGAATTGGATTTTGGACCCCTTTATTTATTCTAATTGTAAAACTACTGCTTGATAAGGTTCTAAATGTAGGGGGTTCTGGTTAATCGAAAAGCCTTTCGGATAATTGTTAATGATTACATTTACGTTGTCTTTTCGGAGAATGGAGTGACTGAATATGTTTTCTTCTTCCGATACATTGAGAATAATCAGAAAATACCCTTGCTCATCAAATCTTCTAAAAGCAAAAATTTCATCCTTCGATTCCAATAATTCGTAGTTTCCGAAAACAATTGTTGGATTGGTCTTTCTGATTTTGATCATTTCTTTATAGTAGTTCAATACTGAATCACTTTGTTTAAGGGAATTGGATACGTTAATATCAGAGCATCTTATGTTGATTTTTATCCACGGCTGAACCTCTGAAAAGCCTAAGTATTGGGAATTATCCCAATGCATTGGGCTTCTGGAGCGGTCTCTTCCGTGTTTTTGGATCTCCTTCATGATTGTGTTTTCATCTATTCCCTGTCTTTTTCTCTCCCGATAGAGTTTCTTAGCGGAGATATCATCGTATTCTTCGATGGTTTCATATCGTGTATCGGGCAATCCCAGTTCATCTCCTTGATAGATAAATGGTGTTCCCTCTAGTGTCAACAAAAGGGTAGCAAATAATTTGGCTGAGGCTTGTCGGTATTGATCTTCATGGCCGAAACAGGTGACGATTCTGGGCAGGTCGTGGTTTGAAAAACAGATACCGCTCCAGCCTTTGTTGTGTAATTCTTTTTGCCAGTTTGTGATGATTTCTTTCAGCTTTTTCGGGTTTTTCCCATAGGCCTTGTAGTAATCGGTATGTTCAAAGGTAAAGACCATATCCAATTCGCCACGCTCTTTTGCTGTGAATTCAACGGCTTTTTTGGGATTGACATAACCACATTCACCAATGGCTACACAGTCGTGGTTGTTAAAGGTTTGCTGGTTCATTTCTTTGAAAAATTCGTGGACCCTGGGTCCGTCAACGAATTTGGTGTGATCAAAAACGTATTGTTCTCCCTCTTTGGGTTCATTATTTGGCAAACCGGGCACTTTGGAAATCAGGTTGATGGCATCCAGTCTGAACCCATCCAGACCTTTATCCAGCCACCAATTGATCATTTGATACAAGTCTTTTCGGACTGTTGGGTTTTCCCAATTCAGGTCAGGTTGATAGGGTGAGAAAAGACCCAGATAATATTGATCGGTTTTTTTATCGTAAGTCCATGCTGTTTCGTGAAAATAACCTGCCCAATTATTGGGTTCTCCACCGTTTTCCCCATCTCTCCAGTAATAATAATCTCTGTACTCATTATCCTTTGAGCTGGAAGAGGCGATAAACCAGGGGTGTTCATTTGAGGTATGATTGATCACCAGGTCCATCACCACACGCATGTCTCTCTTGTGAGCCTGTTCCAGTAATTTGTCAAAATCTTCTATGGTGCCATATGTTTCATCAATGGCATAATAATCTGAAACATCGTAACCGTTATCTTTCATGGGAGAAGCGTAAATTGGGGAGATCCAGATTAAATCCACACCCAGATCTTTTAGATAATCCAGTTTGGAGATAATTCCCTGAATATCTCCTTTACCATCGTTGTTTGAATCTTTGAAACTTTTGGGATATATTTGATAGGCAATACTGTTTTTCCACCAGTCCATTTTGTCAGTCCTTTCATGTTTATTTTCACTGCAAAAAGCTTAACCCCCCCTGCCAGGGCCGGCACCCGCCTACGGGGAGGATCAACGTGGTGTCAGGCAAGCCTGACCTTTGGAATTATAACATTTTCACGTTTTCATGCGACAGTCTGCTATAATTTATTGTATAGTCTTAAGGGTTCGTTGAAAACCTTTTTTTGTTGTGAATAGAAGGGAGTGATTCTGTGAAACGTTTTATAACAGTTGCTGGTCTGGTGTTGGTGTTTTTGTT
>CAZVPY010000110.1:0-4434 GCA_964629135.1 uncultured Thermotogaceae bacterium
GGTACTTCAATGAGAACAGGCGTTTTTATACTTCCAAATCCATTTTCTCAGAATGGGGAATATTTGATCGGTATCGTAAAAACAAATCTTATTAACTTGGATTCTAACGTAGAACTGTTTTATGTTGATGAACAAGGAAATGCAATTTGGAATAATGAATATCCCGCTTCCGGCAGAGATATTCTAGCCGGAGCCATCTTTACATCTGAAACCACGATGATGGTCTATGGGAGTACAAATTCAACGGATGGTATTTTTGCAGGTAAAAGTCTATCCACCGGATATGACGGTTTTGTGTTACCCATTAATACAACGGATGGGCAACCTGAAGATTCTTATACTTATGATTATCAAGAGGCTGATAACGGCATAAAAAGGATTTATCAAACAGACGATTCACCAAATCTCTTTTTTGTGGGTGAAGCGAAAAACAAATTGGGTGTTCAAAAAATTTGGTTGATGCGGGTTTATGAGTATCAGCCGACTTACAAATCTCAGGCCTTGATGTTTGAAGACGATGAAGTATATTACTTTTTTGGTGGTTTGAGAAGAATCGGTCCTAACAATTATGTGATGGCTGCCACAAAGAGAACGCTTGATAGAGAACAAGTGGCTTTTTATAAGTTTTCTTCCGATGCCTCTACACAAGAAATGAATGTTGAGATCTTGGAAGAATATGATGTAAACAAACTCATTCCTGGAGATTCAAAAGAACGAATTATCGGATTATCAAATTTTCAGGATGGTATTTCAATACTTGCAGGAGTTAAAGCTAATAATGATGTTTTGACATTAAATAAATTCTTTTTAATTAATAAAGAAACCTTTGAAGTTAGGGAGCAGGATTATCAGTACCGCCCAGGGGTTATTTATAACCATTTAAGTAAAAGAGGCGATCCGGTATCGTATGGGTTAACGGGCTCCGTTCCTTCAGATAATTCGTCTTCAGACAACAGGGTTGCCGGTGGGAGGGCTTGCTGGGTGGAAGGATTGTAATAATAAATGCCCCTATTCAATAGGGGCATTTATTATTGATTTTATTCCTCACTATCCTCTTCAACCGGTAATGGGTAGCGAGATTTACACTCCTTACAGTATAAATGCTCCCCGTGGGTCTTTGTGTATTTCACATAGAGTGTTGCACCGCACTTTTCGCATTTATAATCCGTGGGCTCATCCCAGGAGATGAATTCGCAGTCGCCACCGTTGTAAGTGTTGTTTTTACAGGTGTAGAAGAATTTTCCCCGTTTGCTTCTTCTTTTGACAACTTCCGCGCCGCATTCCGGGCATTTTCCCCTGGCTTTTACATCGATGTTTTCGGTGTATTTGCAGTCGGGGTAATTACTGCATGCGATGAATTTTCCGAAACGGCCAAATTTTTCCACTAATGGAGATCCGCATTTGGGACAGTCCCTACCGATTTCTTTGGCTTCTTTCTTGGTTTGTTCCTGGAGTTTTTCTGCATCTTTGAAGTACACGGTGTCTTTTTCCATGTAGGCTTCAATGTCTTCGGGTACGGACAGGTTGATCTTGCAGGTCTGACAAGTTAAGTAAGGGCCGTATCGACCCACGCGCATTTCCATGGGTTTTTTGCATTTTTTGCAGTTGACGTTGGTTTTCATGTCCACGTTTAGTTTTTTGGACTTGATCAACTGGTCCATCTTTTCAAGGGTGGGCACAAATTTATCGTAAAATTCAGTCAAGACTTTTTTCCAGTCAATATCTCCAATTTCAACGTAATCCAAGTCACTTTCCATCAATGCAGTGCATTTCTTCTGTATGATTCTTGGGAAATGGCCGGGCAGAAAGTGATTCACCACTTTTCCAACGAATGTTGGGGCGATGGTTTTGCCTTCTCGGCGCACATAGTTTCTGGAAAACAGGGTTTTAATGATGGATGCATATGTACTTGGACGGCCTATTCCATCTTTTTCCAACATCTTCACCAAGGTAGCTTCTGTGAATCGGGAAGGTGGTTTGGTGAAGTTTTGACTCATATCAAGTTTGTCCAAATTCACCGACTGTTTTTCTTTCAAATCGGTCTCCAGAATCTTTTCGGAATTCTGTTGTGGGTAGAATTTCTCAAACCCATCGAATATTTGCTTACTGCCCTTTGCTTCAAAAATATATTTTGAATCTTGATCCTCAATTTGAATCTTTTTGTTCATGTATTGAGACGGTGTGGATTGAGATGCCATGAAACGATTCCAGATCAGGTTGTAAAGCTTGAATTGATCCTTTTCCATAAAGGCTTTGACCGATTCCGGTGATTTTTCCGGGTAGGTGGGTCTGATGGCCTCATGGGCATCCTGAACGTTGTTCTTTTTTGTTGTAAAGGTCCTTCTCTTATGATATTCTTTACCGTGATTTTTTTTGATATACTTCTCTGCCCCGTCTAAAGCTACATCGGAAAGTCGTGTAGAATCAGTTCTCATGTATGTAATAAAGGCGGTCTGACCCTCCGGGGTTTCGATCCCTTCATACAATTTTTGGGCGACTTGCATGGTTCTTCCCACATTATATCCCAACAGATTTGAAGCAGCCTGTTGCAACGTACTGGTTGTAAAGGGTGCGGGAACCTTTTTGGTGACCTTTTTATCTTCAATGCTTTTAACTGAGAAAGAGGAATGATTTAACTCTTCCTTAATCTTTTCAGCTTGCTTTTGAGTCTTTACTTTGTTTTTTTCAAGGGTTTTTCCCTTTATCTTGGTAAGTTCGGCTTCCAGTTCGCCAAACAAACCCTTGAATTTCCAATACTCTTCAGGAACGAATTTGACGATTTTATCATCCAGTTCGCAGATGAATTTCAAGGCAACGGACTGTACCCTACCCGCACTCAAGCTGTTCATCCTCAAAGCGCGCCAAAGATAAGGACTGATTTTATACCCCACGATCCTGTCAAGAATTCTTCTGGCAAACTGTGCTTCTACTTTGGATTTGTCTATGGGTCTGGGGTTTTTAATGGCCTCGTTAATGGTGTTTTTCGTGATTTCCGAGAAGATCACACGGTTCTTTGCACTTTCGTTCAGGCCCAATATCTGAGCAATATGCCAAGCGATGGCTTCTCCCTCTCTATCCATATCTGATGCTAAAATAACGTCTTTTCCCTTTGCCTTTGATTTGATATCTTTGATGACCTTTTCTTTTCCCTTCATCGTTACAAAAACAGGCTCAAAACCTTTGTCAATTTCCACTCCCAGTTCTGAGACAGGCAGATCACGGATATGCCCCTTTGAAGAGATGACTTCGTAACCTCTTCCCAAGTACTTCTTGATGGTTTTTGCCTTTGATGGAGACTCAACTATGACTAAATGACTCATTTAAGGTGTTTCACCTCTTTCAATAGTTTGTCGAATGACTCTTTTTTACTGCTTTCTATGTAAATTCTTACAACGGGTTCAGTTCCTGATGCCCTGGCAAGAATCCATGTGTCCGCTTCTTCATCTTCAAGCTGGAAACCAATGCCGTCCATATCCAGTTTTTCCTTGATTTTGAAGCCGGCATAGTTGTTTTTTTGTGATTGAAAAGACTTGATAATCTTTTCTTTTTGCTCATTTGTTTCCAATTCTATGTTCAAGCGTGTGCTGTGGAATTTTCCGGTGATTTTTTCTACTGCTTTTCTGATTTCACTCAATTCTTTTCCTTCATAAGCACGCATTTCAGCAGCTAATAAACAGGCCAAAAGGCCGTCTTTTTCCAGCACATGATCTTTGATGCTCAATCCACCGCTTTCTTCTCCGCCCAAGGCGTATTTGCCTGTGGATAACAGTTCACCGATGAACTTGAAGCCTACCGGAGTCACTGTGGTCTGATGGTCAAAATGTTTGGCTACCTGGTCCATCATGTGAGAGGTGGCAATGCTTCTGATCAAATCCCCATCCATCTTCTTGTTCTTGTACAGATGATACGCAACCATGGCCAGATATTCATTGGGGGAGATGAAATCCCCTTTAGCATCAACGATGCCAAATCGGTCAGCATCATTGTCCAGGGCAAGTCCCATATTCATTTCGTTTCTGGTTACATCTTTTCCCAGGCTTTTTAAGCGAATTTCATCGGGTTCAGGCCGATAGCCGCCAAAATAAGGGTCTCTGAAATCGTTGTAATAGACAATTTGTGAACGTTCATCGTAAATCCTGTTCATGATGGTGTCCAAAAAGTCGTTTCCCGTTCCGAATACCATGTCCACTCCGGCACTTAAACCCTGTTCTTTCATTTTTTCCACGTCAAATTTCTTCAACATCATTTCCGAGTATTCTTCAACCGGTGTGATGACGGAGAATAATTTCTTCTTTTTGGCTATGTCCAAATCCATTTTTTTGATGCTGTTTTTTTCCAGAACAATTTCCATCGCCCTTTTTTCGATATAATCGGTGATTTCAGGCATGGCGGGTCCCCCGTCTTCGGGGTTAAATTTCAAACCGCAATAGTTGT
>CAZVPY010000111.1:0-4421 GCA_964629135.1 uncultured Thermotogaceae bacterium
CAATACCCGTTGTTATCAATGGTGGACAAACCGATCTGATGTCGCCATTTTTCTTTACCCGTTGTTGCATCAACGGCTTGTACCATACCGTTCATCGTACAGATATAGACGATTCCATCGCTTCCGATAACCGGTGAGGTGTTAATCCCACCAGCTGCCTTAAATTCCCAGTTTTTGCTTCCCTTATAATTGTAGGAAACAAGTTTCTCGTTATCCGATATCACAAAAATATCCTTTGCGGAAGAGATAACGGGTTCGGGCATTGTTCCGTAAAAATCGCTGTTTTTTCCGGTTGAAAACTTCCTGGACCAGATTTCTCCGCCGTCTACCACATCAACGGCATACAAGGTCAGGGTATCTTTATACGATTCTATAAAGAATACGGCATCGTGTTCACTCCAACCTTTTGCACGTCCACCAATCGGAGAGGATAAGACGGAAGAACTACTGATGCTTTTTTCCCATTTAACAGACAGATCCGATTTGTTTAAAGCCAGATAATTGCCTTTGTTGGTGGTAATATAAACGGCGTCATTTGTAATGAGTATTCCCGTTGGCTCTGTATTCTTTTTATGCAAATTGATGGAATGGCTGTTTTCTCCGGAAGCATAATCAGCATATCCCCCAGAGAGCATTTTCCCCATCACATCATAAAAGTGCTGATAGGTGTAAACCATCCTTTCGTTTCCCTTGTCAAACCCGTAGATCAGGTTCCCATTTTGATAACTTTTCCAGGAATGATCGTCCAAGTTCTCATCATAGATATAAAAGTCGCCTTTACCGTTATAAATAAACATCTGTTTGTCATCGGCTACCCACACCGGATCGCTAAGATTACTGGTGTTCATTTCTTTTGTTTTCAACAAATTCCCGGAATGGTCAAATTTGAGGATTTTTCCTTTTTGAGTAACGGCATAGAGATGGCCATCCGCATCCAATGCGAGATCTTTGTTGAACAGGTCATCCGAGATAATGTATGACCATTTGCGATGACCTTCCTGCGTTGAATTGACCTGTACGATAATTCGTTGGCTTTCAAGCGCTTTGAAATGTGGGATGAAACTGTCCCGAACGACCACATGATAAAAATCCTCATCCTTTTCGCTTAAATTCTGTATGGTGAAGGTTTTCTCAACGGCATTGGGTATCTTTTCCTCCCCTTTATACCATTGATAATAATAGGGAGGTGTTCCGCCTTCAGCCGTCACTGAGAGTGTTACGGAATTCCCCTCCTGTTTTGTCTGATTGTCAGGTTGCTGTGATATTTTCAGTGATGACGGGATATAAGAGAGGCCACCGGTGTTTTGATTGTTATAACTTCCCCTTGGCCAGGGAGCGGCACTGAGTCCTTTGGCCGTTCCTGCAATCAGCTTGATACCGGTGGTATTAGGGGTTAAGACGACTCCGTTTGACAGGATCAGCACATCGGAAAGATTTGCCGGTGTGCTGTTCGTTTTTTTCAACGGAGACTGCCAGATAATCTCGGAGGTATCCGTCACCTTTTCACCTTTTGCATTGTAAACGGGAGTGGTTGCTATGTTGTAGGTGAAACCGTAATATGTTGTCACGTTGATATGACCATCCCTGCCAATTACCGGTGCCGCTTTTATCTGTGAATCAAGCTGTTTTTTCCATGAAAAGACGTATTGATCGTTTGCACCATATCCCATCAACAAGGTGTCTTGATAGCAATAAACCGCATGATCTTCACACCCAAAGTAAAAGCTGCCATCCGTTGAAATGCTGATGGGCGTTGTAATAACACTGTCCATTTTTATACGCTGTTCAACGTTTTGATAATCCGAAGACATGACAATTAATTCATCATTGACGGTAAAGATCGGTCGACCTTCTGTATCGATACTGATGGCACCTGTGGTCTTTCCTGAAAAGGTTTGTGTCGTTCTTTGTGAAGGATTGACAGTGCCGCTTAAATCCATCGTTGTAAAAACGGTTTGATTGTCGGAAGTGGTTCCCAGTATCAGAATATCATCGTTGACGGTCGTGGTGATTCCCTCTATTCGGGAAAGGTTGTGGAAAATATGCGAGCCGTATTCTCCTTTGTCGGAGATTCGAAGAATCATGCATTTGTTGCCAACTGTGAACAGAATGAATTCTTCTCCACTGTTACTTTGAGCGGTTGAAAGGTTTTCCACCAAACCGTTAATTTCCTTTTCTGAAATCCTTTGATTGTCGATTATCCGGATGACTGAAGACTGATCCAGATTAACGGCATAGCAGATACGATTATTACCGTCTACAACCGGCTGGGTGACACCCTTTATTTTGTTTGTAAAAGGGGCGGAGTATGGAATGGTCCATTTGATATTCAATTTGTTTAAGTCTTTATCGAAATCCAGGGCATATAAATTAGCCTTGGTATCGTAATAATTGATTGCATAAATGGTTTCGCTTTCATTCATTGCCAAGGAGTTTTGTACGCCACCTATGGCCTTTGTTCCAAGATCTCTTTCATCAACGTTCTCCGGATCTTCATTGTATAAATTCCATCTTTTGTTAAAGACCTCTCCGGCATCAAAATCCAGATGGCCGATAACCGGAAGTCCCAAACGGAATAAAAGATGTCCACTGATATCAAAATCCAGGGCATAATTCCATCCATTCTCCCCTTTTGTCAAGATGTTTTCAAACATGAACGGGAACTGAAATCCGACACCGACTACATCGTAAAGCATGATATTCGGTGTCAGGCCAAAGCCAAAGCCCACTACAAGTTTTTCAATGTTCTTGTTGAATTCCGGCTTGAAAATTTTGAACGTGTTGTCAAAATTGCCAATCCCTTCAAAATCAAACCAGGGATCGGGATAGGGAATAAAGTCCAGAAAAAATTTCAGGCGAACGCCCATATCATATTCAAAACCCACTTCATTTTTCAAGTGGGGTCCACCACCTATTGTGAGATTTGAACCTGGAATCTCATAATCACCGAGTAAATCAATATCACAACCAAATGAAATGACAACCGGCCCAATTTCTACGGGGAACGATTTGTCAAAGAGTGTAATATCAATTTCGCCATTTTCATTGGCTCCACCACCAAGCGCCGAAAGCAGAAGATAGAGATGTAGTTCCGAGCCGGCGATAAAATGCCCCCGAACGTAGCTCTCCTTCCAAGTTACCTTGGCGTTTAAGGCAACATCGACGTACAGGTTAAAACCGCAATCTATCTTAAAATCGAGTGTGTTGTTATCAAAAATAGTGTTTTCCCCACTGAGGTTGACAATGTCCAATCTTCCCTCAGGCAATTCTTCCTCGGTTTGTTGAACCTGCCTCAGCATTGCCTTGCTTTCAGGGGTGCCATACTGTTGAATGATCTGTCCCAGATCACCGGACAGATTCAAATAGACGGCTCCCAAAATCGTTTGAAGATTTGCATTTTCCGTTTTCAGCAGAAGCGTATCACCGGTATTTTCCACATCCGTTATCACACAGGTCGTCCTTGAGGCGTTATTAATGACATAATCGCCAATGGAAAAGATGGGTAGTACTGTTTCTGAGGCATCAATGCGAATGGTTGAAGCCTCAGTGGAAAATGAGAGATTTTCATTGGAAATGGTATAAATCATGCTGTTTTGGGAATGATGTGCACCATAAACCACCGTTTCGTCGTAATCATAAGCCTTATCCGGTAATTCCTGCAATCTGAAGGAAACACTCCTGCTTTTGGTATTGGTACGAATCGAGCGCATTGTTTGTATCTCTGAAGCGGAAGGGATATCTGTGGCGAAAGACAACAAGGTGACATCATTCAACACCGCTGACGGAATCAATTCTGATACATCAAGGGGTTCATATCGCAAGCTGTTGAAAAAATCAAGAGAGAAAGACGATAACGCTTCTGTCTGATCGTAAGTACATTGTGTTCCTGTCAATTGTACTTTTTGAACATATTCCCAGCGTTCCCCATCTTCATAATAAACAACATAATCAAAAACGATCTTCTGTGCATTCAAGTCTGTTATTTTTATGTATCCATACAATGAGGATAGCTCAACATATTCATAACACCCTTCAATCGGGTTTTCTATCCATTCTCCCGAAATATCCTGAAATGGAATGAGAAGACCCGGCTTCAGATTGTTATAAAGTGCATCTTCTGAATGGATTAATCTACCGGAGAAGAATGCACCCTGCCTGATTTGTTCATAGCTCATGGCTGGATTAAATTTCTTTTCGCCACCACCGTTAAGAAAACATGAAGTAAAAATTAAGATAACAAGAAGCATTGAAATAATTACAGGGATTTTTTTCATTAGTTACCACCTTTTCCGCAAAGTCAGCTGCTTTCCCCATTGAGATTTTTAGTTCTAGATATAGTTCTCTGGCGGATAGTAGTTTTAACCCTCTGCTTAATTTATTTTCATTCTAATAAAAAGCATATCAAAAATCCTTTGACACTT
>CAZVPY010000112.1:0-4148 GCA_964629135.1 uncultured Thermotogaceae bacterium
ATTACTTTACGCAAACCCATTTGGGCAAAAAAAATTTATAAAAAGGATGTCTTTTTTGGATATGGTGTGACAGGTACACCTGCTGACAGTGTGAAGATCGGGATTTTGGAATTAGCCGGTAAGGATGTTGATTTGGTTGTTTCGGGAATTAACCGAGGAGCCAACTTGGGAACGGATATTCCTTATTCAGGGACTGTTTCCGGAGCCTTAGAGGGTGCGATTATGGGCTATCCTTCTATTGCCATCTCCAGTATCAACCCAAAGGAGCCACATTTTTGTACAGCAGGGTTATTCTTGGTGGATTTTTTAAAGGAGTTTGATGTCAAAACAATCAAACGATTTGGAGCGTTGAACATCAACGTTCCCTCAGTTCAATACGACTTAATTCGCGGTTTTCACTATACAAAGCAAAGTTCCAGGCGTTTTGATGACTATTTTGAGAAGAGGCAGGATCCCTATGGTAATGACTATTTCTGGCTCATGGGGGATATCAAAGAGGAAGAATTACCCGAAGACAGCGATTGGATCGCCATACAGAAGAATTATGTATCGGTAACGCCGTTGACAGTCTTCATGTACGATCCTGAATGGTATCAGGAATTGAAGAAAATGGAAGGATGATGAAATGGAAATGAAGTTAAGGTTTTACGGTGACCCGGTTTTAAGGGAAAAGGCCGAGAAAGTTGCCGAGTTTAATGAAGAATTGCACAAAATTATAGAAGATATGGCCACACTGATGTACAAGGAAGATGGTGCCGGCTTGGCTGGTCCACAGGTGGGATTAAATAAACAGATATTCATTGAAGACGATGGATCCGGGTCCGGTTGGCGGGCTTATATCAACCCGGAGATCATCTATTTATCAGATGAAAAAGATGTTGCCGAAGAGGGTTGTTTGTCCGTTCCGGATATATTTGAAAATGTAGAACGTTCAAAGATGATCAAGGTTCGATATCAACTGGTTGATGGTACCCAGAAGGAAGAGGAAGTTTCCAGTTATTTGGCTAGAATTATTCAACATGAGACAGATCATTTGAATGGCATTCTCTTTATCGATCATATCAGTAAGTTGAAGAAGCGGTTGTTGAAAAAGAAATTGGATATTATTAAAGAAAAGGCCAAAGAAGTGTATATGAATGCCGGATAAGTCTATGAGAATTGTTTTCATGGGGACACCGGATTTTTCCGCTTCACATTTGCAAGCGCTTATGGAGGCTGGATTCAACGTTGTTGGTGTTTTTTCGCAACCGGATAAGGTATCCGGCAGAGGCTCGGCCCTCAGGCCTACGCCTGTGAAAAAAATGGCTAATAAATACAATATCCCGGTTTTTCAACCCCGTTCGGTGAATTTGAAGAAAGGATTTGAGCAATTAGTTGAATTAAAACCCGATGTGATTATCGTGGTTGCCTTTGGTAAAATTCTCAAAAAAAAGGTTATCGATTTACCAACGATGGGTATTTACAATGTTCACGCTTCTCTTCTACCCAAGTACAGAGGTGCAGCGCCTATTCAGCGGGCGATAGAGAACGGAGAAAGTAAGACGGGCATCACCATCATGAAGATAGCTGAAGAGTTAGATGCGGGAGATATGGCTTTACTGCAAAGTGTACCCATCAAAACAACGGATAATCTTGAACAGGTTTATGATAAGCTTGAAAGGGCCGGGGAACAATTGCTCATAGACTTTCTTGAAAAACTGGCTGATTCTGATGTTCATTTTCAAGCGCAGGATCATGAAAAGGCGACATACGCTTCAAAGATAGAAAAAGAAGATTTGATCATTGACTGGTCTATTAATGCAGAAGCTGTTCACAACAAAATCAGGGCCTTTGACCCTATTCCTTGTGCCAGAACCTTTCTTAACAAGAAAACTGTTAAAATCAAGTCATCCGTTGGTTTTGTTGATGATGAATCCCACCAGGCACCGGGAACAATTCTGTCTATAGATAAAAAGGGTGCACTCATAAAATGTGGGTTGGGAAGCGTTCTGGTAAAAGAGATTCAGTTACCGTCTAAAAAGTTTACGAGTTTTTTTGAGGCAAAGAACGGCAGAAAAATAGATGAAGGGGAGCGTTTTTTAAATGTTTAAGATGAAGATGAGCTTTTCAAAGATAACAACTTTTGAGCAATGTCCCCTTAAATTCAAATTTCAATATATCAACCGGTTTCCCACAAAAACCAGTCCTGCGTTGCTTTTAGGGCAAACCATACACAGGAGTTTGGAGAAGTTTTTCGATTTCAGCCCGGAGAAACGAGAACTAAAATTGTTAAAGAACCTTTTTCGAAGAGAGTGGAAAATAGAGAGAAACAAGCTCAGAGATGAAGGGGATTTTGAGATGGATAAGGTGACTGAAATCGAACACGGCAAACGGGGGCTCATAATGCTGGAAAATTTCTTCTCCAGTCAATTAATTAGTGAACCGGTTCAGCGGGAACAGTTTGTGGAAGCCAGCCTAAATGATGAAATTCAATTTTTAGGCAGAGTCGACCGATTGGATAAATGTTTGAAAGATGGAAAAGAAGGATTCAAGGTTGTTGACTATAAAACCGGCAAATTAAATGAACGATTTGTGGATTTTATTCAGTTGTTCACCTATGCTTGGTTGATGAATGAACAAGGATTCAAGATTTACAGCAGTGTGTTTTATTATCTTGAACCTAATAAAATCATAGAAAAATCCTTAAATGACGAGGTCTTTGAGCAAACACGCAATACGTTGATTGAAAGATCTCTACCCATATACAAAGCGATGGAGGAGGATGATTTTTCACCTCAAAAATCAGCCCTTTGCCCTTATTGTGACTATATCTCCATGTGTCCGCTGCAAACCGGTGAAATACACATATGAAGTTGAAAACAGTAGTTATTATTGGTTCTACCGGTTCCATTGGGCGTCAAACCATTGAGGCTTTGGAGAAAATAAATGCGAATAAAAGACTGTTTGAAATCACTGGGATTGCAGCCAACCGATCTGATGTATTTATTGAGCAATTAAATCAGATTCGTCCAAAAGGGTATTCATTTGGGAAAGTATTAACGGGTACTGCTTTTCGTTATTATAAAGATCCCTGCCATCTTATCGAAGCTTTACAGCCAGATATTTGTGTTGTGGCTTCCAGTGGTTCTCAGACCCTACGGTTTACAGTTGCTGCACTCAAACATTCATCAAGGGTGTGTTTGGCAAATAAAGAGTCTTTGGTTATGGCAGGCAGCATGATTAAAAAGATTGCAAAAGAACACAACACGACGATCATACCTGTGGATAGTGAGCATAGCTCGGTTTTTCAACTCATTCAGGGTGAACGTTTAGATGATATTGATCAAGTCTATATCACTGCTTCAGGTGGTGCTTTAAGAAACTGGCCGGTTGAAAAGCAAAAAGTGGCTACGGTTGAGGATGTTTTAAAACATCCCAATTGGAATATGGGACAAAAAATTACAGTTGATTCCGCTACATTATTTAACAAAGGACTGGAAGTCATAGAAGCAGTTGAGTTTTTTGAATTAGAGAGAGAACGAATAAAAACCGCGCTTTCCTATTCCAGTTATATTCACGCTATCGCCCTTTTTAAAGATGGTTCGGTTAAGCTACATGCTGGCAAGCCTAACATGGTCATCCCTATTGCCTATTCTTTAACGTATCCTGAAAGGTTGTTGAGAGATGGAGAAGTTAAATTGGATATGAACAAATTGAATTTGAAGCCTATGGAGGTTAGCCATTATCCTGCTTTGGAAATGGCGTATGAAGTCCTTGAAGGGTATAATTCAAAAAGAATCACCTACAACGCCTCAAATGAGGTTGCTGTTCAATTATTTTTGGAGAAAAAAATTGCTTTTACCGATATTTTTAAAATTGTTAGAGGTGCCATAAATCAAACTGATAACGAAAAAATAGAGGCGATTGATGATATTATTGAATATAATGAAAATATAAAGAATAAAACTAAAGAGAAATGGAGGGGTTATTGATGAAAGTTATCTTAAAAGAAAATGTTGCCAAACTGGGTAAGAAAGGCGAGATTAAAAAGGTTTCCGATGGATACGCCAGGAATTACCTGTTTCCCAGAGATCTTGCCGAAGAGGCTACGGAGAGTGCTATTAAGCATTTGAAGTCTATTCAAAGTGTTCAAAATGAACATGAGGAAA
>CAZVPY010000113.1:0-4102 GCA_964629135.1 uncultured Thermotogaceae bacterium
TCAATGGAGAAATCAAAATTACCGACAACCCCGTGGGAGTCATCACAAATAATCCGACCTTCGACTGGCATTTAACAAATCTTAGAAACTATGGCTTTATTTCCAATGATCCCTTTACCCCTGCAAAATGGGGAGAACTTGAAATCACACCATTAGCAGGAGGATCTGGAATGCTTGGACTCCCAGGAGATTTCACATCCCCATCCAGATTTGTAAGGGCTGTAGTCTTTAGCCAATACTCTCGCAAAACGAGTGGCGGTTATGATACGGTAAAAGAGCTCTTTAGGATTTTAGACAGCTTCAACGTTGGGCCTCACTTGGCAGAAGGTTCGGAAGACAATACCGGGGACCAAATGCCATCAGCAACACAATGGACAATTGCAAATGACACATCAAATCTGGTTATTTATTATCACACCATGTATAATCGAAGGGTGAGAAAAATAGACCTGAAGCAAATTGATTTTATCAATGGTGAAAAAACAATCATGCCTTTGGATAAAGTTACAAAAGAAGATATTGAAGATGTGACGAGTGGTCTGAAATAAAGTCTACCGATAATTAAAACCCCTCCAAATGAGGGGTTTTTCATAAACTCTTTATTGTAAATTCTCATTAATAATCTCAAGATGTTCTTTCAAAGTAACAACAAAATCTTTTAGGCTCATGTTTATCTCGTCTATTCTACCTTTAGCTGCATTGTTTTCCAAAATCTCAGCCGATTTCATTAGTCTTTGGAAACTTAAATTGGCAGCCTGTCCTTTTATGGAATGAAAGAGATTAATCAGTATTTCAGGTTCTTGTTTAGAAATGTCAACCTCTTGGAGTATTTTAATTTTTTCAATTATGTCAGTTTTAAATAGATCTAGGGCTTGATTTATTAACTCCGCATTCCCGGCTAATCGTTTGTATAAAAGTTCTTTGTTAAAAAGAACCTTCTTTTCGTCTGAAGAAGGGGGGGTAGCTCTCTCATCTTGTATAGTCGAAAGATTGTTAAATAAAACTCTTTCAATTGCATCTATAGTAACAGGCTTTGGAAGGTAATCATTCATTCCTGCTTCTACACATCGCTCACGTTCTCCTTTAATTACTCCAGCAGTTAACGCAATAATTCTTGTTTCCTTGTTAAACTTCCTAATAGCTCTTGTGGCCGCATATCCATCCATCTTAGGCATTCTTACATCCATAAAGATCAAATCAAAGTCTTTTTCTTTGGCCATTTTTACCGCCTCTTCGCCATTTACAGCTTCTATAATCTCTGCTTCTGGCAAGAGCTGATTAACTGTGGTCTTTGCAAAGAGCATATTTGTAGCATTGTCTTCAGCAATGAGAATCTTTTTTAATCCACTTATTGACACAGCACCTTTAGCTTTTTCTTCATGAATGACTGCTTGCTCTTCTTCAATGATTTCAATATTTTTAAGCCTAGAAAGAATTTCAATAAATTTGGACATTTTGATTGGTTTCAAAATATTTGCAGCTATCTTGTACTTTAAGCAGTTTCTTCTTAATTCTTCATCTTCCGAAGAACTATGTAAAAGAATAACGGGTAATTCATTGTGAGACAATTCAAATTTTTCACGAATCGTTTTAACTACTTCTATCCCATTCATGTAGGGCATATGATAGTCAATAATCAATAAATCAAAATCCTGACGGTTGGTTAATTGTTCCAAACCTTCAAACCCGTTTTTTGCCTCGCTAATGCTAACACCCATTAATTCCAGATTTTCTCTCAATATCTTCCTGCTATCCTCGTTATCGTCAATCAGCAGGATATGCTGAATATTTTCCGGTAACTCATGGGTATGATCTTCATTGTCTTCCACTCTCAATGACAGAGTGAAATAAAAGGTGCTTCCTTTGCCCAATTCACTTTCCAGCAGTAGCTGAGAATCCATCATTTTTAACAGACGATTCGAAATTGCCAGACCCAATCCAGTTCCACCAAATTTTTTCGTTGTTGAAAGATCTTCTTGGGAAAAGGCCTCAAAGATTTTCGCTCTGTTTTTTTCTCCGATTCCAATGCCTGTATCTTCAACACGAAAAGTGATGCTATCCATCTCGTTATTGCCTTCTTTTTCATTTTCAATTCTCATTACCTTCAATACTACTTGACCATTTTCAGTGAATTTTATAGCATTTCCCAAAAGGTTCACTAATATCTGTTTCAATCGAACAGCATCTACCCAGGTATATTTGGGTACGTGATTTTTAACATCAAGTAACAATTCCAACGCTTTATCCTGTGCCCGAAATTTAACGATATCGATGATATCCTCACAAAGTTGTATGATATCTGTTTTTTCCGGGTTTAATTCCAATTTACCGGCTTCTATTTTTGAAAAATCTAAAATATCATTGATAATATCCATAAGCGAATCCGCTGAATTTTTAACGGCTTGCATATATTCCTGCTGTTTCTTGTTTAATCCGGATCTTTGCAGTAACTCTGAAAAACCGATAATTCCATTGAGAGGCGTTCGTATTTCATGAGACATATTTGCCAGAAATTCACTTTTTGCCCGACTCGCTTCTTTGGCTTTTTCCTCAGCTTCTTTTTGCTTAGTAATATCTGTCATAACCGATAAATATACTTTCTCGTATTGATTATCAATAACCTCTCCGGAGATAAGCCCCGTTAGAATTTTTCCGCTTTTAGTCTTTACCTTGACTTCTTTTTCTCTTACTCTACCCGTTCTCAATAGCATATCCGCCAAGTTTTTTTGTTTTTCAGGATCAACAAAGAAATTTAAATCTCTACTGGTTCTTCCTAATACCTCATGTTTTTGATACCCCAACGTATCAACAAAGGCACGATTAACATCCAAGATTTCTTTTGTTTTTAATGAACTAACCGACATTAAAGCGGGATTTGAATCAAAGAGCTTTGTAAATTTATCCAATGCCGCCTGCTGTTTGGAAAGGTCTTTGGAGATTCCATAGATAACTTCATTTTCATTCCATTTTCCAAACCACACTTTGGTTTCCACGGGTAATAATTCTCCGTTTTTCTTTTGTAGTGGCAAAGGACAGGTGTCTCTCTCTCCTCTAAACATTTCTGCGAATACCCGTTCTGCTTCTTCCCTTTTATCTTTTGGATGTACATCAAGAATGTGCATTTTTGTCAGTTCCTCTTGACTGTAGCCAAGTTTGGTTGATACAGCTTGGTTTATAAACAAGATTCGACCCTCAATTGTTCCTACAAAAATCAGGTCATCCATACTCTGGAAAAACTGATTAAAATTCTTTTCACTGGTCTTTAGTCTTTCTTGTGCCTTCTTTTTATCCGTCACATCACGAATCGTTCCAGCAATTTTCTTGTTGTCATCAGAAGATTCCAAAGTGAAAGTACTAATCTCAACGTACCTTTTCTCACCTGTTTTCGTGATAATCCTGACCTGGGGGATATCATTTTCCCATTCACCTTTTTGCTTCAGTTCTTTGATCTTTGTTAATGAGTCAGGGTGAAGAAACTCCCAAGATTTTTTCCCGATAACTTCATCTCGGTCAAAACCATGGATCTTTAAAAAGCTATCATTCACATCCTCTATATAACCATCATAAGAACGAATATACATCCCGTCACGGGATTTATGGAACAACTTTTGAAATCGTTCATCATTTTTTGAAAGATTTTCTTCATATCGTTTTCTGTTTGTAATATCCATTACTATTCCTGCCATTATTAGCGGTTCTCCATCATCGCCTCTTTCTATAACGCTCCCACGAACTAAAAGCCAAATCCAATTACCATTTTTATGTTTCATTCTTAGGAGACATTCATAGACTTTCTTTTTACCTGAGAAATATAATTTTAACTCAATTTCTCTCTTTTTAAGATCTTCAGGATGCGCTAACTTCTTCAATTCCTCAATTAAACACACGTTGATTTCCTTAAAGTGATACCCAAGAATTTCAACCGCATTCTCGTTGAATTCTACTTCGCCATATTTTACATTCCAAAGCCAGGTTCCCACACCTGAACCCTTGATAATGTTTCTATATTTGTCTGTTAATCCTTTCATAAGGAATCACCCGTTTCATAATTCGTTTTGCTTTACCGTACCACAAGTGTGTGGCGGGCTTATGCTATCTTGCC
>CAZVPY010000114.1:0-4059 GCA_964629135.1 uncultured Thermotogaceae bacterium
TCCCGGAGCTATGCTTTGTGACGCAATAATTCCGCTTTTACGAATATCGCCTGTTATATGGATGAAAGCTTTTTGAAAAAGCTCATGAAAGTTTATACGTTTAGAATTCCCCCTCTACGGGGGGGTACCTCCAACGGAGGTGGGGGGGGTCTATACTATCTGACCGATACTACGTTGGTTCCGTAAATATGCCAATAACCCCCCCCGCCGCAAGCCGCCCTCCCCCCTTAGGGGGGGATTTTTGTGTTGTGAATAAATTCTCTAATAAAAGTTATTCTTAAAATTCCAATGTTATTCTTTCAATTTAGGCTCAAAGTCTTTCACACTTTATGTTAAAATATATGTGTTGATCAGATAAATGAGATTTATTTAAAATTCTTCGATGAAAAGGTGAGATGAGAAAAATAAAGATTAATTTCAAATTACTGATTTTTGCTTTAATCATCATCAGTTCGGTTGTAACGATTTTTATTTTGTATAACACGTTTCAGACTGAAAAGATGAACATCTATAAGGAAAATATTGAATTGCTTGAAAGTCAATACAAGTCACTTCTTCTTCCATACGAAAATTTTGCCAAGTATATTTTTGAAAGAGAGGTCAATCGGACTTGGATAAAGCAGCAAATTAAAATCGCAGTTGATGATCCTGAACGAAGAGATACAGTAAGAGAAACGCTTTATCAATATTTTGGTTCATTTTACAATTTGTTAAAGCAATTCAATTTTAGACAACTCCACTTTCATTTACCTGGGGCGATTAGTTTTCTTAGAATGCATCGTCCTGAGAAATATGGTGATGATTTATCAAACATTAGAGCATCTATTGTGTTGGCTGCTAAAACGGGAGAATTTATTAAAGGGTTTGAAGAAGGAAGGATTGTCAATGGTTACAGAATGGTCTTCCCAATATACCATACATCGGAAATGGATAAATCTAATGAAGAATTTATCGGAACAGTTGAGATTAGTATTTCCTTTTGTACAATCTGTGAGGATTTAACCAATGAATTTAACAGACCCTTTCATTTTATTATTAAAGAGGATGTTGTGGAAGAGAAAGTTTTTGAATCTGAGCAAGGTAATTATCTAAAGGTAACATTTTTGGACAACTATTTATTTGACAGAGAAATCCATGAAACTATAAAGGATTTATCATCTAATCAAAAACTACCCAGTGAACAAATTAATAAAAACTTATCACTTGAATATTCCAAAAAAGTCCGTAACGGAGAAAGTTTTTCTTTGCACACTACTGTTGACGGTACGGTATATTCTGCAGTATTTTTAAAGATCAAAAATTTTGAAAATGAAAATGTGGGATATTTGATCTCTTATAAAGAAGATAAGAAAATTACCGATATTATCAACAAAACAAAATTAACATTAGTGTTCGTCAGCATTATATTTAGTTTGCTGTTGATTCTCATTTATTACATGTACCGTTCCAGAGAAAACGCCCTTATTGCCAACAAGGCAAAAAGTGAATTCCTCGCCAATATGAGTCATGAGATCAGAACACCCATGAACGGTATCCTAACCGCTGTAGAGATCATCCAAAAGACGGATAACGAGAAGAAACAAAAAGACTTTTTAAAGATTATCAAAGTGTCAGCGGATTCCCTGCTTCAAATCATCAACGATATCCTGGATTTATCGAAAATAGAAGCGGGAAAGCTACAGTTGGAGGAGATTCCTTTTGACTTAAGAGAGATATTAAATGATGTCACCCAATTGATCTTTCTTTCAGCTTCAAAAAAGGGGTTAGCCAGTGAGTTAATCATAGAACAGGATGTTCCTCAATACATCAAAGGTGATCCGTTGCGTTTAAAGCAGATTTTACTGAATCTGTTAAGTAATGCCTTGAAATTCACCGAAAAAGGTACCATTCAGGTGCTGGTTAAGAGAGAGCAGGTTAATGCCGCTGAACAGGAGAACATCATCTTTTCTGTGAAGGACACCGGAGTGGGTATTGACGAAGAGAAACAAGAGATTATGTTCCGGAAATTTTCTCAGGCAGATTCTACGATTACAAGGAAATTCGGAGGAACAGGACTAGGTTTAGCGATCAGTAAACGACTTGTTGAGATGATGAATGGAAAGATTGACTTTAAAAGCGAAGCCGGTAAGGGATCAGAGTTTTATTTTCGTGTTCCTGTTGAAAGAGCCAATGAAGAAGAGATTCAAACTTGTGAATTAGGAAAAAGAGAAGCAGATCAAACTGAAGGAATTTCCGAGATTGCTTTGAATGTATTGGTTGCAGAAGATAATCAAATTAACCAGGCGATTATTAAAGAGGTCCTATCAGGATTCGGGTGGAACTATCAGTTGGTCAGTAACGGTAAAGAAGCCGTAGAAGCTGTAAAGAATAACAATTATGATGTGATTCTCATGGATGTGATGATGCCGGTTATGGATGGTTTGGAAGCGACTGAGCGAATAAAGGCATTACCGGAAAAATCAAAGATACCCGTTGTTGCCCTAACGGCAAGTGTTACTGAAGCCGATCTGCAAAAAGTCTTCCAAGCTGGTATGGATGCCTATATTCCCAAGCCAATAAAGATCATTGATCTCAAAAACACGATTCTAAACCTTATTTCCCCTGATCAGTGGCGGGAAGTTAGACGTGAATGCATAGACATGAAAGAAGTTAAAAAGCATATTGATGACATGGAGTTGTATCATCAGACGATTATCCCTGTTTTTATTAAGGATTTACGGCAAAACCTCTCTACAATGGGAAAAACCATCAAAGAAGGCAATCACGAACAAATCGCAGCCCTCTCTCATGCCATCAAACCCGGCTGCCATTACGCTGGAGCCGTTGTCCTGGCACAGCGAATCGAGAAAATCGAGATGATGGCAAAGATGAATCAACCCATGGAAAAGATACAATCGGTCTTTGAAGAATACAAAGCGGAAGCTGAAAGAGTTTTGAAGTTTTTGGAGGATTCCAGTATCCGGTAATTGTAAAACTTGAAAAAAAATAAACTCAAAATCTCGCCTATTTAGGGGCTGCTGAATAACTCAGAAACCTTATTAATAAGGCCTTTTAAAAGTTTTTGCGAAACACCCTTACAACAAAAATCCCCTCTTGGGAGGGGTGGCAGCGTAAGCTGACGGGGTGGGTTTATACAATGTAACGCAAGTATCGCTGTCAGCGATAATCTTGGAAAACCCACCCCGTCTGCTTCGCATCCACCCCTCCGTAGGATGGGATTTTGCGATTGTAACGGTTTTTTGAGCTTTAAGAAAACATCTATATTAAGTAAAAGAAAACAAACAAAAAAGTTATCATACAAAAAGCTAATGATAAAGGGACGGTCTTAATATATGACTCAAAAAAGGAGTGAATTAATGAAAAAGCTGTTATATCTCATATTACCGCTTATCATTATATTTACATTACACGAATACAATGATGTTCTCTACCAATGGCCATATAATATGCAGCCGGAGAATCCTAAGGAAGCTTATGTGGTTAAAAATATTGATGGGGATACCATCAAGGTGAGGATTAACGGGACAGAGGAAACGATAAGAATGATTGGGGTGGATACGCCGGAAACGGTTCATCCCAGTAAACCGGTGGAATTTTATGGGAAGGAAGCCAGTAATTTTACCAAGGCACTTTGTCCAACCGGCTCAACAGTTTATTTAACCTATGATTGGGATCCCAGGGATAAATACGGTCGGTTGTTGGCTTATGTTTGGTATAAGCGAAATGATGAATGGATTCTGCACAATCTCAATTTGATTGTCAACGGATACGGTCATGCTTATACGGCATTTGCCTTTGATGAGGATTATATGTCATTGTTCGTAAAAGCTGAACAACATGCAAGAACAAAAGGATATGGTCTTTGGCGTGATTATGATTCTCTTTACAAGGAATCGGAAGAATCGGTCTCCTCTCAACCGGTAGAGCAGAAAGACCAAACCGAAGACAGAAAAACATCTGCACTTGTGATGAGTGAGGCAAAGGGTGATTTGGAAATCGCTTATGTACAATATGAAGGTGCCCTTGAATTTGTAGAACTTGTCAACAACGGAAACGAAG
>CAZVPY010000115.1:0-3996 GCA_964629135.1 uncultured Thermotogaceae bacterium
ATGGCCATTGACAAAGAAGCCTACGAGCGATCTACCAGTGTTTATCTGATCAATGCAGTTATTCCCATGCTTCCGGTAGTGCTGTCCAACGGGATCTGTTCTCTAAAACCCAAATTGAATAGATTGGTCGTTGCCTTAACCATGGAAATTGACCAAACTGGAAGGGTTGTGGATTTCAAGGCAGAAAACGGGATTATCAAAAGCAATCGGCGGTTAACCTATAAACAAGTGAACCAGTATTATGAAGGAGATAAAAAGGCTAAGAATTCATTGGAAAAAACTAAAGGGCTGACTCAATCTCTTGACAGGATGAAAACATTGGCAACGATCCTTAAAGAAAACAGGCGACAAAGAGGAGCCATTATTGGTATTGAAAGTGGAGAAGTGGCCATAAAACTGGATGAAACAGGGCATACTGTAGATATTCTGCCTCGAAACCGCGGTATTGGGGAGTCAGTCATTGAGGAATTCATGATTAAGGCCAATGAAGTCGTTGCCACAATGTTTATGGATGCAGATTTACCATTTATTTACAGAATCCATGAGAATCCTGAAAGTGATACCTTGTTGCAGTTAAAAGAATATATCAAGGCCCTGGGAATCGAAAAACAAATGCCAAAAACATTGGATTCAAGAACGATTCAGAAATTATTGGAGAGCCTAAAGGGTCATCCCCTTAAAAACAGTGTGGAACGTCTTGTTGTCAGAACCATGAAAAGAGCCATCTATGATGAAAGCAATTTGGGTCATTACGGACTGGCCTCCGAAGCCTATACACATTTTACATCTCCTATCAGGAGATATCCGGATTTGATTGTTCATAGACTTTTAAAAGAATATTTATCCGGAAAGACTTTTAAACAGGAACGATTAAAGTATTGGGAAGATACATTGCCACAAATTGCCACCCATTGTACCCAAAAAGAAAGGGTTGCTAACGAAAGCGAATGGGACCTGATAGCCTTGAAAAAGGTGGATTATATCTCTAACAATGCATCCGAGATTTACGAAGTGGTTATTACAAACATCATGAAGATAGGCCTATTCGTTGAGGTAAAAGACATCCTTATTCCTGGATTAATACACATTTCAACACTAGATGACTATTTTGTTTACGATGAGCAGAAAAACATACTTGTGGGTGAAAGAACCAGAACCGTTTACAAACTGGGAGATATCTTGTCTGTTAGAGTTAAGGATATTGATTATGTAAGGGGCGAGGTGGATTTCGAAATTGTCTGACGTCAACCACAATTATCAAACAAAATGGGGATTGGCATTAGGGAGTGGTGGAGCCAGAGGGTATGCCCATGTCCCCTTGCTTGAAGTTGTAGAAGAATGTGGTATAAAGCCTGAATATGTGACAGGATCAAGTATTGGTTCAGTTGTGGGTGCTGCCTATGCGTTAACCGCAGATAGTCGAATGGTCAAAAAAATGACCAATCATTTTGTTAAATCCAATCACGAAAAAATAGAAAAATTGGTTCAAATGGCAGGTGGCAGTAAGTTGACGGATATGCTGAATGTTGCAAGAAAAACAGCTGTCAGTAAATCCATTATGAGTGAAGACTATCTCTACGAAATGGTCACACCCATCTTTCAGAACGCAAAATTCGAAGATACCAAATTAAAATTGGGTATTGTAGCTACGGATATCAAGCGATGCAAAACCGAGTTATTCACATCAGGTTACATTGTCGATGCTGTCTGTGCCAGTGCTTCAGTACCCGGAACATTTTCACCTACCCGATTAGGCGGAACTAATTTTATTGATGGTGGGGTAATGTGTGTGGTTCCAGTGGAACAATGTAGGGCATTGGGAGCTCAAAAGATTATTGCATCTGATGTGACCAATCAGGTCAGAAAAGGGAAATTTAAAAACGCCTTGGAGTTGATGGGTTATTTAAATCAATTAAAATTGGAAAGAATCATCGCTTCTGAAATATCTAAAGCAGATTACAGTATTCGGTTCACCAATCTGAACATTGAATGGTACCGTTTTGATCAATTTGACATTGCCATCAAAAACGCCAAAGAACTGCTTGTGGATTTCCAAAAGGAGTTGACGAACGATTAACTACTCACTCTATCTCAACGGTAATAACATAAAAATGATTCGTGCTCTGGGTGCTATCAGAGCACTTGAAAACAGGTTGGGAGCTCCCGAAAAAATCATTGCCACCGGACCGGCTACTATGATGGGTTGCTTATATTCTCATTATGGATTAGATCAGTCTATCAAGAGGATGAAAAACAATTTCACAGCTTTGGAACAGTTGTTTTCCTTTGATTTTTACGAAACAGATCGAGGAATCATCCTTAGAAGTGAGGCTTATCGAAAACTGAACGATTTTTATACGTTGATCAAATCCGGTACAAGCAGCAAACATTTGGGAATAGAGGATATGAAAAAGATCGAGAAATTTTTGGAAGATACATTTGACTTTTTAAATGGCCATATGTTAAAAATCCCCTGTTACACCAGTTTGTTTAATTATGAAAAGGCGGAGGAGAAGGTTTTTTCAATTACCACCATCAAAGAATTAAAGGCTGGGATTTCAATCGTTCCGTTTATGGGTCCAGTGGAAATTGACGGTCAAAAATATATCAGTATACAGAATATCCAAGGCATGCCATCGCCTGTAAATGATAGAAGAAGTGATTTGCATATTGTATTGGATACCTTATCTGAAAACGGGACACCGCCCTTTATGAGTTCCATGTACATCCTTATAGCAGCTGATTATATGGGAACAATGGAACTAAAAAAACAAAAAGAAGCTGAATTTTCTGTTGATATCAATCTTTGGGAAAATCCCGAATATCGTAAAAGTATTGATTTTGAACATTTGATCGATGAAGGGTTTAAGACAGCGGATCAACAATTGAAAAAGATATTTAGAAAGTTGAGAACATGAATCTTTCTCTTGTTTCTTTTTTTTCCGATACAACGGTCATTGAACAATCACAACATTTCGATGCGGTTTTTCTCATCGATGTTTACAGAGCAACCAGTACCATGGTGATTATGTCAAACAGTGGGGCAAAAGCCATTGTGCCGGTTGATTCGTTAAAAGAGGCCTTTTTGTTAAAAGATACAGAACCATCTGTTTTATTATGTGGTGAAAGAGATTCCGTCAAACCTGAAGGGTTTGATTATGGAAATGATACGGCTCTTTTGTGTACACAAGATTTAAAGAACAAAACCTGCATTATGACTACTTCCAACGGGACCAGAGCACTGAGATCCTTTGCAAACACTTCTGAAAATTTCTTCGCTTGCTCACTTTTGAATCTTAATGCTTGCGTTAAACAGATTCAACGAAGTCAATATGAAGATATCCTCGTCTTATGCGCCGGTAATTGGGGAGAATTTTCTTTGGAAGACTATCTGTGTGCGGCGTTACTTATCAACGGTATCCAAGATTTAATCAAAGAGATGCATGATGAGATACGGTTGGCTGCCCAAGTTGGAGAGTTTTATAAAGGGAATCCTGATTATTTAAAAACTGTTTTGAAAATGACAGATCACGCTGGGAAGTTAAAAGAACAGGATAAATTTGGGGATGTTTGTTTTATTGTTGACCATATAAATGATTTTGAGTGTGTTCCGAGATTGGACTTAGAATGTATTGAGTAGTGTTTAGGGCCAAGGTTTTTACGTTTTAAGCAGGCTCTATTATATTACGGTATTGTTTGTGCTTTATCGTTTAGACCCCCCCCGCCAGGGCCGGCACCCCCCCACGGGGGGGATTATCATTTGTAAGATTTTTCAAATATTTCTTTAAACCTTGTACTTAAACAGAAAAAAATCTAACCCCTCTTATTAATAAAGAGTTAAATGTTATTTAGCTGGCTCTATTTTAAATTGTATTATCTGAATAATCCAAAGCTAACGAGAACAAAATTTATCAAAGGAATTCTTCTATTATGATTGTCAAAATCTTTTGGGAATTAGAAAAATTAGCACTAGCAGAATCCCCCCCCGTGGGGGGG
>CAZVPY010000116.1:0-3942 GCA_964629135.1 uncultured Thermotogaceae bacterium
AATATAGAAAAAACATTGAAAAAGATGCAGCTTTGGAAAGAAGATTCCAAAAGATTAGTGTCAATGAACCAGACTTTGATCAGACGATTAAAATATTGGAGGGCTTAAAACCAAAATATGAGCTACATCATAAAGTGGAATACACTAAAGAAGCCATAAAAGAAAGTGTTAAGTTATCCAGGGCTTATATCACCGACCATTTTTTACCGGATATGGCAATCGATGTAATTGATGAAGCCGGTGCAAAAAAGAGATTAAATGCTTTAAAGATGCCTGAAGAGTTTACAGAAATGGAAGATAAAATCGATCTCTTAAAGCAAAAAAGATTAAGCGCTGCAAATCAGAATGATTATTATAATGCTAAGGAATTACAGGTACAGGAGAAAGAATTAAAAGAAGAATTTTCCAGAGAATACAATGAATGGAAAGAAGAGGCTTTGAATAAAATTGAAATTGTTGGTTTTGATGATGTTGCCGATGTAATAGCAAAGTGGACAGGTATACCTTTACACAAAATTGAAGAAGATGAAAGCAACAAACTACTTAATATGGAAGCTTCCTTACACGAAAGAGTTGTTGGTCAGGAGGAATCCATCATCGCTATATCAAGGGCGATTAGAAGAGCCAGAAGCGGCCTTAAAGACCCCAAGCGTCCTGTTGGCACCTTCTTGTTCCTCGGACCCACGGGAGTTGGTAAAACAGAACTGGCGAAGACCCTTGCAACTTATCTTTTCGGAAATGAAAAAAGTCTTTTAAGATACGATATGTCAGAATACATGGAACGCTTCTCTGTTTCAAGACTTATTGGTGCTCCCCCAGGATATGTAGGTTATGAAGAAGGGGGTACACTGACCGAAGCGGTGAGAAGAAACCCATATTCGGTCATATTATTGGATGAGATTGAAAAAGCACATCCGGATGTATACAATATTCTTCTGCAAATTGCAGATGAAGGACGATTAACCGATTCACAAGGAAGAAATGTAGATTTCAGAAATGTTATTTTAATTATGACCAGTAATATTGGCGGAGAGATTATTAACAAATCTAAGAATGCATTGGGTTTCGAGATTCAGCATGATGACAATATGAAATACCAGGATATGAAAAAAACCGTTATGAATGAAGTTAAAAATGTCTTTAGACCTGAATTTTTGAACCGTTTGGATGACATCATCGTTTTCCATCAGTTGAATAGAGAGCATATCAGCAGCATCATTGATATTCTGCTTTCGGATCTATCACTCAGGTTAAGTGAAAAGGAATTGTCCTTGGATTTGAGCAAAAATGCCAGAGAATTCCTGATTGATGAAGGATTTGATCCGATTTATGGCGCAAGACCTTTGAAAAGAGCCCTTCAAAGAAATATCGAAGACCCATTGGCAGAAGAATTACTGGCAAACAAATTTAGAGAAGGGGATATCATCAAAATTATTTTAAATAAAGCTGAAGGTATCAAATTTGTCAAAAAGGATGTCAAAAAAGAAAGCGACAATTACATCGGTGTAGGGACTGTTTAATGAAAAAAAAGGGAAATTCATTTGTATGCGATGTTTGCGGATATGAAAGTGGAAAGTGGTTTGGCAGATGCCCACAATGCGGCGAATGGAATTCAGTAAAAGAAATTATCGTATCTGACAAAACAAAACGTACCGGTGCCAAACAACTGGGTTTTCTTTCATTAAAAACGGCAAATTACGAGTCCATTTCAAGAATTGACTCCGGTTTTGAACACTTGAATAGGGTTTTAGGTGGCGGTTTGGTTGGCGGTTCAGTTATTCTCATCGGTGGAGATCCTGGCGTGGGAAAAAGTACTCTGGTAACTCAGTTATGTGCTAATTTTGAAAAGAGTTACTATATCAGCGGTGAAGAATCCTTCGAACAGATCTTTTTAAGGTACCAAAGGGTAACCAAAGATAATTCTGATGTGCATGTCATGAATACATCATTTCTGGATACAGCTATAGAGCAACTTGAAAAGGATATTACTCATGATGAGAGTGAAAAAGTAGTCATCGTTGATTCAATCCAAACCATGAAATCTTCAGACGTAAACTCTCTTCCCGGAGGAGCCGTTCAGATCAGAGAATGCACTTCGAGGATCGTGGAATTTGCTAAAACAAATAAAATCCCCGTGCTTATCATTGCACATATTACCAAAAGTGGACAGATTGCCGGACCGAAATTAGTTGAACATTTAGTGGACGTGGTCTTATATTTTGAAGGAAACAACGAAACTGATTTGAGAATCCTCAGAAGTGTTAAAAATCGGTTTGGCCCTACGAATGAAATTGGTGTTTTTGAGATGAGAGAAAAAGGTCTCTTGGAAGTTTTAGACCCTTCGGAACGATTTTATGACACCCAGTCAAACTTATCCGGTAATTCATTGGGTGTGGTTATCGAGGGAAATACTCCCTTGGTCATTGAGGTTCAAGGGTTGGTTGTAAACGCGCAATTTTCCAGCCCAAGAAGATTGAGCAAAGGGATTAATACTGAAAGACTTTCGTTAATTGCTGCGGTTTTAACAAAACGATTGAATATTGAGGTGGAAAAAAACGACATATATATAAATCTGTTAGGTGGTATGAAAACGACAGACCCGGGAATTGATTTTCCCGTTGCATTGTCTCTCTATTCATCCTATACCAACAGAGTGTTTCCAAAAGGCAGTGCTTCTTTTGGAGAAATAGGTCTTGACGGAAAAATACGGGCTGTTTCATTCCCTGAGAAAAGAATCACTGAATTAAAAAGACTCGGATTCACAAAAGTCTTTGTCCCCATCAAGACCAAAAAACGTCTGAGTGAATCAGTATTAACAGACATAGAAATAGTCGAATATGAAACGCTACAAGAGGCTTTAATAAAAACATTCAAATAATGGAGGGAAAAATATGGCTTTAATTAACGAATTCAAAGGCGGAATGGAATTTTTGGCAAAGACAGAATCCGGACATGAATTGGTTCTGGACGCAGGTGAGTCTTCAGGAGGTCAAGATAAAGGAGTCAGACCCAAGGAACTATTGTTAGTGGGACTTTCTGGATGTACCGGTATGGATGTCGTTTCCATTCTAAAAAAGATGAAAGTAGAGAACTACAAATTGAGAATAGAAGTAGAAAACGAAAAAACAGAGGAACATCCTGTGATATACAAAAAGATTCACTTGAAATATATCTTCCACTTGGAAGATGAATCCAAGAAAGACAAGGTGGAGAAAGCTGTTAACCTTTCACAGGAAAGATATTGCGGTGTGTCTGCTATGTTGAAAGAAGCCAGCGAACTTACGTATGAAATTGTCTATGAGTAAGTCGTGTTTCAGTGATAACCTATGAAAAAATTTAAACTGGGAATCGTAGGCTGTGGTATAGCTGCAAGAGAATTGCATTTACCCGCCCTTAAGCAATTAAAAGATCAGTTCGTTATATCAGCTTTATTCAACAGAACAAAGGAAAAAGCTGAAGCATTGTCAAGGGAAATGGATGAATATCAAATTATATACAATTCCTATGAAGAAATGTTGGAAGACGGTCAAATTGATGCTATAGATCTTGCGCTTCCTACTGCAGCAAATAAAGAATTTATTTTTAAAGCGATTGACAAGAAGATTCCTATCATTTGTGAAAAACCCATTTCAACAGATGTAGAAACAGCCAAGGAAATCTTGGATTATGTGAACCAAAAAAACGGATTCTTATATATCGCTGAAAATTTCCGACATATAAAAGTATTTCAAAAGATTAGGTCCATCATATCAGAAGGCGTTATTGGTGAACCGGTTTCTTTCATTTGGAATGAGTTTGCGGGTCTTTCAAATGAAAATCAATACGTTAACACTTCATGGAGAAGATATCCCGAACACATCGGGGGTTTTTTATCCGATGGTGGAGTCCATCATATAGCAGGAATGAAAGCAATATTTGGTCCAATAAAAGACGCTAAAGGTA
>CAZVPY010000117.1:0-3825 GCA_964629135.1 uncultured Thermotogaceae bacterium
CCGCCACCGTCGTTTTCTTCCGGTTTGTCTGCAATGAGTACTTCTGTTGTGAGTAACATGGCAGAGATGGATGCTGCGTTCTGCAATGCGCTTCTGGTAACCTTTGTTGGGTCAATGATACCGGCATCTACCAAGTTTCTGTATTGGTTTTTCATGGCATCGTAACCGAATTCCACGTCATCGTTGCTGTTAATCTTTTCGATGATGATGGATCCGTCAACACCTGCGTTCAAGGCAATCTGTCTAAGAGGTGCTTCCAATGCTCTTGCAACGATCAAAGCACCGATTTTTTCTTCAGGGATTGAAAGTGTCTCTGCAATGGCTTCAACAGCTTTTTTGGCTCTAAGCAGTGTTACGCCACCACCGGGAACGATTCCCTCTTCAACAGCAGCTCTTGTTGCGCTGAGTGCGTCTTCAATTCTGTGTTTTTTCTCTTTCAGTTCTGTTTCTGTGGCTGCTCCGACTTTGATTACTGCAACGCCACCGGAGAGTTTTGCCATTCTTTCCTGAAGTGTTTCTTTTTCATAATCGGATGTAGTATTTTCAATCTGCTTTTTGATCTGGTTGATTCTCTCTTTGATTTCTTCAACTTTTCCATGTCCATCAACAATGATTGTGTCATCTTTCTTGATTCTGATGACATTTGCCTGTCCAAGATCGTCCAGTGTAGCATTTTCAAGGGTCAGTCCAACCTCTTCACTGATAACTGTTCCACCTGTGAGGATGGCAATATCTTGAAGCATGGCTTTTCTTCTGTCTCCGAATCCGGGTGCTTTAACAGCACAAGAATCCAAAGTACCTTTTAGTTTGTTGAGAACCAATGTGGTGAGACCTTCGCCTTCAATATCTTCAGCGATGATGAGTAATGGTTTTCCTGACTGTGCAACTTTTTCAAGAAGTGGGACGATTGGTTTAATAGCTGTAACCTTTTTATCCGTGATGAGGATAAGGGGTTCTTTGAGAACAACTTCCATCTTTTCTGTATCTGTTACGAAATAAGGTGAAATGTATCCTCTGTCAAACTGCATACCCTCTGCGAAATCAACGAACGTGTCCATTGTTTTTGAATCTTCAACAGTGATAACACCGTCTTCTCCGACTTTATCCATTGCTTCTGCAATATAGGAACCGACTTCGTCATCATTATTTGCACTGATACTGGCAACATGAGCGATATCGTCTTTACTTTCTATTTTTTTGCTGGCACCTTTGATACTCTCTACAGCAGCATCGACTCCCGCTTTTATTCCTCTTTTCATAATCATGGGGTTGGTTCCGGCAGCGATGTTCTTCATTCCTTCTCTTGCGATTGAGCTGGCAAGCACTGTTGCTGTTGTTGTTCCGTCACCGGCCACATCGTTTGTCTTTGAGGCAACCTCTTTCAACAATTGTGCACCGAGATTTTCGAATTTATCTTCCAGTTCTATTTCTTTGGCGATTGATACACCGTCATTTGTTACTGTTGGGCTTCCCCAGCTCTTTTCCAAAACAACGTTTCTGCCTCTGGGTCCAAGTGTAACTCTTACGGCGTCTGCCAACTGATTCATACCCTCTTGCAATTTTCTTCTTGCTTCTTCATTAAATTTCATTACCTTTGCCATAATAATTCCCTCCTTTTATTGTTTAATCGACTCTTAACCTTCAATAAGGCCGAGTATATCGCCGGAATCGATCAGGATATAATCATCTGAATCAATTTTGATCTCCGTGCCGGCGTATTTGGAGAAGATCACTCTGTCGCCCACGTTTAAATCCACATCTTCAAGTTTTCCTATGGCGATCACTTCTGCCTTTTGAGGCTTTTCTTTGCTTGTATCGGGAAGAACGAGTCCCCCTTCTGTTCTCTTTTCTTCTGTAATAGGTTTAATTAATACTCTGTCACCTAAAGGTTTAATTCTCATCGTGACACCTCCTTAAATTTTAGCACTCTCGTGCCTTAAGTGCTAAATGTATGATACTAAAATTTGTTCTTATATTCAAACTCAATAATAGTCTATAATAAATCATATATGGTTAATAATAACAATTATATTATTATTACTCTTTATTACTCCATATATCTTCGTCTATATCGAATATACTCCCTGAATCCTTACAATCCAGAAGATACAAAAGCTCTTTGTGCTTTTCTATTAAAGGCTTTGCACCTACATCACCTGTTAAAAGAATTAATTCCTCAAAAAGAATCTTTGGTAATGCAACAGGAAACCCGGGTTGATCATTATAAAAAGGTCGAATGATTTTTCCGGATAATTCTTGAATCTTTTCTGTAACACGATTAATGGTCATTTGCTTGATCAAGGGCATGTCAGCCAAAAAAAGGAGAAGATAGTTGGCTTTATTGCGAATGGCTTCCAAAACTGCTAATTTCAGTGAGGTAGACATTCCCTCTTTATAGGATTCATTATTGATAATAGTCCAATCATTAGCAAGTTTCAGTTGAAAAAAACTAATAAGACTCGGCTTTGTGATAACGATTTTCTGAAAAGAAATTGAGTCGTTATCGTTCAAGTTGTTTATTTTATCTAACACATGTTCGGTTATTGTTTTTTTGCAATACATATGTAGGAGCTTTTCTCCCCTAAACCTGGACGATTCACCTGCAGCAAGTAAACAAACTGTAACCTTCAATATTTTTCACCTACTCTTAAATATGAAATATAGTTAACTATCTTTGCGTCAACTGCAATGATAACACAAATAACTTAGGAGTTGATGAAATTGCCAAACGTAAAATTTTCAGTACATGCAGAAAGAGAAAACCCAACAAAAGTTAAGGTAAACGCCAGTAAATTCACCATGATTGTGGATGAACCTACAAATCTTGGTGGGACAGATGATGGTGCTAACCCAGTTGAGTATGTTTTAGCAGCACTCGCAGGTTGTCTCAATGTTGTAGGAAATATGGTTGCCAAAGAAATGGGATTTGAGATCAAAGCTTTATCATTTGATGTTGAAGGCGAATTGGATCCTGCCGGTTTCATGGGAAAGGCCAAAGATGTCAGACCCGGTTATCAAGAAATCATTGTCAAGGCTAACGTGGATTCAGATGCTGATGAGGAAACATTAAATAAATGGCTTGAAATTATTGAAAGCAGATGCCCTGTTAGTGATAATTTGGCAAATGCAACACCGGTAAAAATCAAACTGAAATAAAGAAAAAACCTGAAATAGTTAAAAGCCCTCACGCAAGTGAGGGCTTTTGTGTTATCATTGGTTGTTTTTTGAAAAAGGGGGCAGTTACCATGGAACTACCCGAGAGGGGCCGTTATCTTTCAACATTTCACTCCGGTGAACTTGAACAGATTCACAAAAAACTAAAGGAACATATCCTTTCATGCAGACTATGTCCCAGAAATTGTGGTGTCAACAGGAAAGAAGGCAGTGGCGTTTGCATGCAAACTGAAAAGGCAAGGTTAACGAACGCTGTAGTTCATACCGGTGAAGAGCCTCCGTTGATTCAGGGAAGCGGAGCAGGTGCTATTTTCTTTTCAGGTTGTTCCATGAAATGTTGTTATTGTCAGAATTTTGCCTTCAGTCAAAAGAACAATGGCAAGGAATACTCAGCTCAAGAACTTGGAGAAATATTCCTGGATTTACAAAAAAAAGGTTGTTCAAATCTTGATTTAGTTACACCTGCGCCACATCTTCCAAGTATCGTTGAAGCGCTTCTTTACGCCATCCCCAAAGGATTGACTATTCCCCTTGTTTACAATACCAGTAGTTATGAAGCCGTTGAAACCATTCAAATACTCGAAGGGGTTGTAGATCTTTATCTGGCAGATATTCGCTATACAAATAATGAAATGGGTTTAAAATATTCCG
>CAZVPY010000118.1:0-3700 GCA_964629135.1 uncultured Thermotogaceae bacterium
TCACGAACGGTAACGTTGATCCACAATCTGATCTCTCCTAAACTTTCTTGATAATCCACATTCAACGAATAATCTTCGTTTTTCTCAAGAGCTTCGAAAAACCACCGGTCAGCTGTTAAATCCTTTTTTAATGTTTTAGCAGGCTGTTCTATGTCTTCCAAATAATAATTCAGACTGGACTTTACTGCCATAAAATGGGTTCCAGAGCTGATAAAATCACGATAACTGTCCAATTGTTCTTGAACCAGTTGTGTCAAATCCATATCATTTTGGTTGACCATCCACTTTCGAATCAAGGGGTCTTCAGCCAATTTTCGGCTCATGGCAATTTCTTTTTCCATGAATGATAAGATGGAACTCACTTCCAACTCATTTTGTGTTTGGATAAAACTTTTTAAGTATTTTTCACTGATCCTGGTTGAAGTATTAAAAAAGGCAAAAGCAGAAAATAGGATGGTTACGATATAGATAAAAATGACGATACTAATAAAAACCTTGTTTAATGATTTACGCTTATTCAAGTGAATCCCTCATTTAACGGTCAGATTATTCCAGGCTTTAGCAATTATAGCATACGTTGGTTGCGGTACCATAAATGAGATTCGCATATATACCTTAGATTTGATACAATATTGAAGGTTGTGAAGTTAAAATATATGTTATCATTATAAGCAAAACGAAATTTGGAGGATTTAGATGAAAATTGTACAAAAAAACAAAAACGCTTATCGTATATACAATATAGAAGAGAAGTTTGAAGCCGGTCTGGAATTATTAGGCACGGAGGTAAAATCCATCCGAGAAGGCCGCATCAATATCAAAGAAAGCTATTGTCGCTTCAAGGGAAATGAACTTTTTTTAATAAAAGCCAATATCACACCATATGCCCATTCCTCGTTTTACAATCATGAACCGGACAGGAAACGAAAATTACTGTTGCATAAACGAGAATTGCGGAAATTACACAGCAGTATCATGCAAAAGGGGTACACTATTGTTCCTTTAAAGGTCTATTTCAACAACAAAGGCCTTATCAAACTTGAGATTGGATTGGGAAAGGGAAAGAACATACATGATAAGCGAGAAGACCTTAAAGACAAGGCCATCAAGCGGGATATCGCCCGAGAAATGAAATACAGAGACTATTGATTAACAGATAAATCTCATCGTTAACTTGACAAACAGAAAAGATCATTGATTTGATCTTTGGAGGGATTGTAATGCTGAAAGATGAAATTTTTGAAGACCTTAAAAAGGCCATGAAGGCACGAGAAGAGGTTAGAGTCAGGACACTCAGAATGGTGGTTGCAGCCATAAAAAACAAACTTGTGGACAAAAAAGACCTTGGTGATGAAGATGTCATTGAGATTTTGACAAAAGAGGCAAAGCTCAGAAAAGATTCCATAGAAGAATACACGAAGGCTAACAGAGAAGATTTGGCTGAATCGGAAAAAGAGGAATTGGAGATTATCAAAGAATATCTGCCTGAAAAAATGGGAGAGGATGAACTGAGGACCATCATTCTGGATACCATTGAAGAGCAAAATGTAAATTCTCCTTCAGGACTAGGTCTTATCATGAAAACGGTTATGCCCAAAGTCAAAGGAAGGGCAGACGGGAAACAGGTGAATAAAATGGTCAGGGATATTCTCTCTGATCTTTAAATTAGACACTTAGAACAAGCTACGGGGTGACTTCATTGAAATTCGAATTGATTACAGCAGAAATAGGCTCTACAACAACTATTGTCACAGCATTTGACGGCATCGGCACCAAAAAAACGAGAAAAATAGCACAAGCGGAACATTTTACCACCGTTAATGAAGGCGATGTAACCATAGGAATCAACAAATGTATCGATGATATCAGAAAAAAAACAGGTGGGGATGTAGACTGGGAGGAGTTCGTAGCCACCAGCAGTGCTGCCGGTGGACTGAGAATGTCCGTACACGGGCTGGTTTACGACATGACTGTGAGAGCGGCAAAAGAAGCGGCTCTTGGAGCAGGCGGCATCATACGACATGTCACCGCAGGTAAAATTGATCAACGAGAAGTGCAAAAGGTAAAATCCATTAATCCCAATATGATTCTTCTTGCAGGCGGAGTAGACTACGGAGAAAAAGAAACGATTCTCCACAACGCCAAAGAATTTGCCAAAGATACCGTCAATGTTCCTTTTGTTGTAGCAGGAAATATTGCCGTCAGGGATGAGGTATGCGAAATCTTAGAAAAATCGGGAAAACGTGTCTATCCTACGGAAAATGTCTATCCCAAAGTTGATGAATTGAATGTAGATCCCATCAGAGATGTGATCCAGCAAATTTTCTCAGAACATATTATTCATGCCGATGGTATGGATAAAATCGAAAAGATTGTTAAACGGCCTATTATCCCCACACCAGCCGCAGTTATGTTAACCACCCGATTGCTTTACGATATGTTGGGTGATGTTGTTACGGTGGATATCGGCGGCGCTACAACAGATATTGACTCGGTTACTTACGGAACTCCTGAAATACAGGAGATCACCATTTCACCGGAACCATATGCTAAACGCACCGTTGAAGGGGATTTGGGAGTCTTTGTTAACGCCCCAAATGTGGTTGAATCCATGAAACCCCAACTGGAGATGGAATATCCGGATTTTCCCCAAATTATGAAAGAGATCACCCCCTATCCCAAAACAGAAAAGATGGAGCAGTTTATGGCCAGGCTTGCCGTGCACTGCCTTTCTGCTGGGTTAAGAAGGCATGCGGGCAGGATACGATATATCTACGGTCCGGCTGGTCGGCAAAAGATTGCAGAAGGGAAAGATTTAACCGCTGTTAAAGCACTGGTTGGAACGGGCGGGATTTTAACAAGGTCACCTTATGCCGATGAAGTGCTTTCTGTTGCAAGAATCCTGTCAAAAAGACACGTCAGTGAACTGTTACCACCTGATGATATCAAGCTTTATAAAGATTCCAATTACATTTTCGCCCCAATTGGTGCCATTTCGAAAATTGATAAAGATACTGCAGTGAACTTGTTAAAATCCGATATCACAGCCCTTTAATAGGAGATAGGATAATACGAAGATCAAAATAAACAGATGAATTTTCCGTCTTAAGCATCAGGAGGTAGTTAAATATGGATAAGATTATTTATTTAGATAATTACAGAACCACAAAGACATCAGAATATGTAATGGAAAAGATGAAACCATATAGTGATGAGAATTTTTATTTACCCGTTTCATTCACACAAATGGGCACGGATATCGCCGAGGTCATTGAGGAATCAACCGAAAGGATCAAAAAGGCCTTTAACGCTTTAGATGCCGAGATTATTTACACAGGCAGTGGAACACAATCCAACAACATGGTCATACAAGGAGTGATGAGAGATGAACAGCCTGAAGAAGCGGGCATGATCACATCGGTGATTGACCATCCATCCATTAACAACGTGTTTGATTTTTACAAGAAAAAGGGCTTCCAGGCGAGAAAGATCAAAGTGGACGAATACGGATTTTGGAGAACCGATCAGTTAAAAGAAGCCATCAACGAAAAAACAAAGTTGGTCAGTATCACTTGGGTAAACCACACCATCGGTACGATACAAAAATTCAACGAACTAAAAAATATTATTCGAGAAGCGAATCCCAAAACGTTGATTCATCTGGATATCACCATGGCGGTTATGACTCAGAAAATTGATT
>CAZVPY010000119.1:0-3468 GCA_964629135.1 uncultured Thermotogaceae bacterium
ACCACTTGAATATCCAGCTTACCCGCTTCTATTTTTGACAAGTCCAAAATATCAGTAATAAGACCCAATAAGGCATCAGCTGATTTTTCTATATTATCAACGTATTTATACTGCACTTCATTTAAACTGGTACCGGATAACAATTCTGAAAAACCGATGACTCCATTGAGCGGTGTTCTGATCTCATGACTCATGTTGGCTAAAAATTCTGATTTTGCCTTATTGGCCTTTTTGGCTTCTGCTGCCAATTTTTCCGCTTCAACCTTTGCCTTTTCCAATGAAATGTTTTTATGTTTCAGCTCTTCCGTTCTTTGAGCCACCTTTTTTTCCAAGGTCGTGTTCATAAGATTTAGGCGTTCGTATAATTCTTTGTTTTCTCCAGACATTTTATTAAATGAGTCTGTGATGGTATCGATTTCGTTTCCCGCATTGACATTGACTTGAACACCTAAATTACCCTTTTCAATCTCTTGCATTCCTTGCTTTAGATGTTCCAAGGGTGTGGTCACAACCTTTTTCAACAATTTGTCTATGAATAGCATATAGAGAAAAAATACCATCACAATGAATGCCAAAATTAAAATCGCAAAGATGACCGTTTGATGAACGATCTTTTCCATGGAGTAATACATCTTCAAATATCCGGTTGTATCACCTGCCACCGTTAACTTTGAAGTGTATTCTAAATATGCACCTCTGGAGAGGTTGTAATTAACTGAAGATAAGCTTTCTTCAGTGTTTATCTTCTCTATATTCAACTTGTAAGGTTCTTTGGATTCGGTTGATCTTAATAAATTTCCCTGGGGATCAAAGACATCTACGGTTTGAACATCGTTAAAATCCAGAAAGTCTTCAATCTGTTTTGTTAATGCAGCATCATTTCCCATGTAAATATCAAAGGCAATTCTTCCTTTTTTGGAATCTATCAAAGTGATGATGAGTTCATCGATCCGTTTAACAAAGGCTTTGAATTTGTTTATTTCAGAAGGAATAAATAAAGCAAGAGAAATGATACAACCCAAAATGAAGGTTAATAAAAAAACTTTGTGGATCTGAGAACTAAGTCCCTTATTTACTTTTTTCTTTTTTCTCATTGGAGTTGCCTTTTATTGTGAAACTGTTGCGTGATAAACTATCTCCCCGTTTTCGTATTTAAGAATAACCGCTTCTTTGTTAAAGGGATCCCTGCCTTTTGTGAAATCGAATGTTCCAGTCACACCTTTAAAATCCTTAATTTGTTTAAGGCTGTCTCGAACTGCTTTGGCATCAAATGAACCGGCCATTTTAACGGCTTCCTCAAGAAGCATAAAAGCATCATAAGCCAAAGCAGCACTTGATGCAATCAAACCTTCTCCATATTTCTCCTGATATTTTCTGATAAATTCCAGGCTTTTTTCATTTTCCGTTTCTTTATGCCAGTGATTTGAGAAATAATTGCCCTCAGCAGCTTCATTTCCGCTAAATCCAAGAAGGCCTTTTCCCCACCCGTCACCACCTAAGAAAATGGCATCAATCCCCATATTATAGCCTTGTTTAATGATCAATCCACTATCAGAACCGTGACCGGGAACAAACACTACATCTGGATTGAGCTCTTTCACGGATAACAAAATCTCAGAGAAATCATAAGACTCTCCAAGATAGGTTTCTTGAGCTAAGACGGTCCCGCCTTTTTCAAACTCTTCGGCAAAGAATTGGGACAATCCAACACTGAAATCGCTGGTAATTTTTGTCAATATCACAGCAGTTTTTGCCTGCAATTCATCTAAAGCAAATCTTGCCATAACTTTTCCTTGAAAAGGATCGGTAAAACAAGCTCTGAATATAAAATCTCCCACCTCTGTCACTTCCGGATTGGTGGATATGGGGGAGATCATGAGTACTTCCTTTTCCTGAAATTTGGGGGCAAAATAAAGAGAAAGTCCGCTGGTATTGGCTCCAATAATGGCAAAAAGCTCATCGACACTCTCAATACGTTCCATTAACTTGTTGATCTCTTCCAGATCGATGGAGCTAATTCGACAGTCTAATATTTCAACCTGTCGTCTTAGAAGCCCTCCTCTATTATTAATATCCTCCATGGCTAAAATAGCCCCTTTGATATCTTCCGAGGTGATCTTGTCTTCAATGGCTGTTGTTGATTGTCCGTATAAAACAGGAATCACAATGGGATTACTTGCATAAAGACAACCTGTTGATAAAAGGAGCAATAACAAAATAAACATTTTGAACTTCATAATGACCTCCTTTATTACCTTTTCAACTCCTCTGCAAGCCTTTTTGTATCTTCCAGATTGAACAGTTCAATACAAACCGGGATATCCATTCGTAACTTTTTAACTTTCAGGAACTTTTTAAAGTCATCGATGGTTTTTTCATCTGGATAACAATGAGATTTCTTATCATTGGTTCCATGAAAATGGATTTCGGTAATTTGTTTTGAAAATCTTTTATAAAAAGAATTGAGAGAGCGTTTATCAAGTAAAAGATGACCGTAATCCATGGTAATAAAAACCTTTGACATTTCTTCCTTCAAATAATCACAAAATTCAAAGAATATATCATTCTCGGGATTTTCAACGGAGATATTTCCCGGATTTTCTTCAGAAACACTAAAATAGAAATCAGCAAAGGCTTTGAAGTTGTTGAACGGGTGAAGAGTCATGTTGAGATAATCATAGTTTTTAAAGAAATTGTAAGCCTCTTTTACGTTTTCTAATTTATCAGTGGGTAAATGAAGGGTCAATTTGGTTCTGTCTTGAATCTCATCTATTTCTTTTGTCAATATTTTCTCAGTTTTCTTATTCCATGTATATACAAGCAGTTCACAGAATTGAATGTTTTCTCCTATATGCTCAATATTTTCCAAATATGAACCGTTAATTTGCCAAGAAGTTGCTCCGATAAACATCGCTATCACGTCTCCAGTCTATTGAAATGATATTCTCGATCAAATTAGAGGTTTTTTCGAGCTGAATTGATATTGTGTTAGGCTGTTTTGTACATTCCCCGTATGAACGTTATCAAAAAACCAAAATCTTTCCTCTTTCTTCTGTTAACAATTATACCATTCTTTGATAATATCTCAATGCTTTTTGAGTTTCTAATGCAAAAAAAATATAAGTAAATGTCCGATGAATCATTGTTCAATTTTGTTTATTCTTATGATATACTAATGTGTTTTTATTTAGAAAAAATGATCTCAGATCATTATATAATGCAATATGAGCCATAATTGGCCATTTCTTTTCAAAACGGGTTCTAAATACATATAGGAGGTCTATCATGAAAAAAAAGTGGTTAACGGTTTTATTAATTTTGATGCTGTGCTTCGCTTTTGTCAGTTGTGATGAAGACAAAGAGGGAGAAGAAAAAGAGACAACAAATGTTCCAGAGCAAAAAACTACCATCAAGGGTGAAAAATTTGAAACCGATGGTTTTTCCATGAGCATTGCTGACGGCTTATCA
>CAZVPY010000120.1:0-3180 GCA_964629135.1 uncultured Thermotogaceae bacterium
GATGGATAATTTCCCACATACTGCCCATGTGGAGAATGTTTGTTTGTTGAAGAGAGGTATGGAGTGATTACGAAAAGTGGTGTTATCTGGAGATAGCATTAACATTACTTTTTTCGTTATAGCGTTTAGACCCCCCCCGCCAGAGACGGCACCCCCCCGCAGGGGGGATTTTTGATTTGGATACTCTTCTAATAGTATTTTTTAAAATCTCAAATTTAAGATTCAAAAAAAGTCTCTTGAGTTAGAAAACAAACAAAAAAAAGAAGCTTTGCCTTCATAAAAACTCAAATAGACTCACTCTTGCTAATTCCCCCCCGTGGGGGGGTGCCGGCCCTGGCGGGGGGGGTCTATACATTAAAACGCAAAAATTACTATAAGGATTTAACTGCACAATTCCAAAGAAACTGTCCTCTTATTTGTTGAAAGATTTTTCATTGCAGTTCAGTAACCTCTAAATCTTTTAAAACTGTCATTTATTCAAATATTTCTCAACCGAAGCTTTGAAGCTTTCTATTTTCTCTTTCAAACGATCAGCTTTCGCATCAAGGGAATCTTCATCACCGTTTTTCAGAGCCGTTTCAATCTCTTCTGCGGCCTGTCCTACGCCATTGACCGAGAGGTTATATGCCAGTCCTTTTATTCTGTGGACAATGGTAATAGCCTCTACAGAATCTATTTTCAGAGTCTTTTTGAGGTCATCATAATCTTGGGAAGATTGTTGTGCGAAATCACATAATAAGGATAAATACAAATCCTTTTTTTGGCTCAGGCGCGCTAAACCTTCTTTACAATCAATCCCCTCGATTTTTGTCAGGTCGTCCTTTTCGTTTTTTGGATTTGATTCATAGGCTTGTGCTTGTCTTAAAAAATAATCGATCTTTTCATGGAATAATTTTTGTTTGATGGGTTTTGTTAAATAATCATCCATACCGGCATCCAGGCAGTTTTGAATGTCTTCTTTGACAGCAGCGGCAGTTAGGGCAATGATGGGGGTGTGTTTATCGGTTTGTAATTCGTCTTCACGGATTTTTTTTGTGGCGTCTAACCCGTTCATCACTGGCATTTGTACATCCATAAGGATTAAGTCAATATGTTGGGTTTTAGTCATTTGATAAGCTTGTTCACCATTTTGGGCTTCTATTGTTTTTGAATTTGGAAAATACTTTTCAATAATGGCCTTGATCAACTGCATATTAATGTTCACGTCTTCGGCAATTAAAAGGGTAGAAGGTCGTTTATCAGTTTTAAACTCATCTGATGGCTCAACTTCTTCGTGAGATTCAGCTTTTTTGGTTTCATAAAAATACGGGGTTAGTAGAGAAAAGTAAAAGGTTGAACCTTTTTCCAGTTCACTTTCTACTTCGATTGTGCCACCCATTTTCTTAATCAGCATGGCGGATATGGCCAATCCCAGGCCGGTACCTCCAAATTTTCTGGTGATAGAAACATCTGTTTGCGAAAAAGCCTTGAACAATTTTTGTTTTTTCTCTTGTGTAATCCCCATTCCTGTATCTTGAACCGACAAGGTATAAACACCTTTCTTTTCATCGAGTTTTTTAAAGGTTAATTGAAGCTTGACCGTTCCTTTTTCTGTAAATTTGATAGCATTTCCAAGGAGATTGACCAGAACTTGCCGTAATCTCAAGACATCAATGATGGCGAAACGGGGCATGTTTTGCTGTGTTTCCAGTTCCAATGTCAACCCTTTATTTTCAGCTTGGAACTTGATTATGTTTAGGGAATTTTCAGCTACTTTGACGATATCTTCTTTGAGTAATTCCAGTTCCAGTTTGCCTGCCTCTATTTTAGAAAAGTCTAAAATATCGTTGATGATCCCCAGCAATGAATGAGCAGAGACGTTGATGTTTTCAACATACTGCTTTTGAACTTTTTCCATGGGAAGGTTTACCAACAAATCAGTAAACCCGATAATACTGTTTAAAGGGGTTCGGATTTCATGGGTCATATTGGAGAGGAAGATGGACTTTGACTTGTTGGCTTCTTCAGCTATATCCTTCGCCTGTTCTAATTCTTCCCTGGACTTTTCAAGCTTCTTTGACATCTCCATAATGGCCGATTGGTTTTTGTCCGATATCTCAATGATCTTATAGAGTTGTTTTGAAGTACGGATATAGGCTTTTGCCGTTTCATAGAATTGCTGCCCCATTTCGGATTCATCATTTTTTAATTTTGGCAATAACTTGGTAAGTTTTTGGGCAAGTTCATCATCTTTTTGATTTCTCATTCTCTTCTCCCGTAATAAAACTTATGATAGCACCTCAAAAGGCAATTCCAAATCTTCCTTAAAATCTTCTGCCAGTTCAAGTGATCGGCTGTTTTCCGGTTCATAAAACCACTTTATTTTAACATTTTTACCGGTTTCATAGGCTTCTTCCAAAATGGTCATGATATCCAGGATGCATTTCACGCTGGAAGAGTTCATGTAACTGATCTTTAAGTGAAGTTCCATACTCTCCAAGGTTGGAAATACCTCTTCAAACCATTCAAAGACCGGCTTGTAAAATTCAAAAGAGTTTTCCGGATAAGATTCTCCTTCTATGAGAAACACATTGCTATTTTCATCAAAGAAGACCTGTGGTGATGTGTTAGTGGGTTCAATCTTCATCATTTGATCATTCACCACCCTTAACTGTCACAAACAAATTGAAAAAATCATAAGCATCATTCTGATTTTGGAATTGATATTGCATCTTTTCAGAAGCCTTTCTTGCAATTTCTATCAGCCCTAACCCGGCACTTCTGGCTTCTGGCTGAGCTGGTTTTCTCAACTGCTCTTTGTACAATTTTCTTAATTCTTTCTTATCGAGACTATTCAACTCCTCCAAATAATTGGCCAATTTTTGCACATCATCCTTTTTGACACTGTTACCTGAACTAATGGTGTAATAGCCGTTTTTTTTCGCGATGGTAACCACTGCCTCACCAGCGGATGTATTTGCCATGCCGTTCAGTTCAATATAATTACGAATATTTTGTGTTTGCTCTATGTAGACCGAAAAAACATCTGAAATGATGCCTCCGGATAGTTTTTCCTCTTGAAGATAAGTACGGATGGCACGACCGATTTCTTCAATAATACTGTTGGAAAAAGAACCGTTAAAGCTAATGAGAATTCCTTCTTGGGTTAAAGTTTCTTTAAATCTTAAAAGATCTTCCACC
>CAZVPY010000121.1:0-2953 GCA_964629135.1 uncultured Thermotogaceae bacterium
TTTGAGTGTAATTACCCCATATAAATATCCTTGTATATTATAGCATCTAAAATTGTCTCATCAAAATATATTCGGATTTTGTTTTTCATGAATATTCCTTATCATTATACCATTTTCTCAATTCATTCTCTCAAATAAGCTTTATTTGATAATTGATTTTTTATGTTTGTAACTTTTTTGTGAATATTCGCATGTTTTCCTCTTTCGTACAGGCTCCCTCTGTGGGTCCTCTTTTAATTTTTCTTATGCTCTTCATTTTAGGGCAACCACAAGGGTTGCCCCTACTCGTGAATGGATGCGCGGATACGGTTGCTGGAGGTTTGCCCTTACGACAATACGGATAGTGATTTACATTAATTATATTCTTATATCCATCTTTTCTTTTTGAACCAAAAGACGACTACAATTGCGGCTACTAAAGACCATACAATGACGTAAACATACGCAAATACGTCATTTTGGAAAGGTAAACCAAGGTTCATGCCGTAAAAACCCGTTAGTATAGTCGGAATTTGCATGATGATTGTTACAACGGTCAGGATTTTCATGACTACATTAAGGTTATTAGAAATGACCGAGGCAAATGCGTCCATCATGCCGGAGAGTATATCACTGTATATATGTGCCATTTCCAAGGCCTGTTTGTTTTCAACAATTGTGTCTTCCAACAGTTCTTTGTCGTCTTCGTATATTTCCAGGATAGTTCCTCGAAGGATGCGTTCCATGACAATTTCGTTGGACCTGAGGGATGTGGTGAAGTAAACCAGGCTTTTTTCCAAATACATGAGCACTTCCAGTTCTCTATTATGGGTTGTCTCTTGTAATTTTTCTTCAGTGGAATCGGATATTTTGTTGATCTCTTTCAGGTAACTTAGAAACAAAATGGCATTTCTGTAGAATATTTGAAAAATCATTTGACTTCGTTTGTTTGGGTCTAATTGTGATTTTTCAATCATAGTTTCAAGGAAAGGCAATCGGTAACGGCTGACAAATAAAACGAAATTGGCACCAATTACGATCCCCAACGGTATGGTTTTGTAGGTGATTTTGACATCTTCTTCATCCTTGAAGGGAACTTTTATGATGATTTCTGTTGCGTGGTCATCAAAGTCGATCCTTGCCCGTTCATCCAAGTCAAGAGGATCGGTGATGAAATCCGGCTCGAAGTTTAGCAAACTTGAGAGCATACGGGTTTCATCCTGTGTGGGATTTGTGACGTATATAAGGCCGTTTTCGGAAAATCCTGTGGTTTCTTTGAGTCCTTTTTCATCGCTTTTAAAGAATTGAACCATGTTATAACCTCCTGTAGAGGAGTTTTGTTTTTTCAATTTTAATGTCAATTAAGTCTTTATTTATTGTTGTGTTGTGTTTTAACGTTTGGACCCCCCCCACCCCCTTCGGGGGGGATTTATGGGCTATGGACCCTTTCGGCCGTTTTGTGCTTCTCCTCCGTTAGGGGGATGTTAGGTGTTAAGGAACTTCCCCCAAGGGACTGTATTCGTTTTCCCAATATTCGGGAGCCAATGGGAATGGAAATAGAAAGCTGATTCCTACACTGACACTGTGTGTTGTAAATGGGGTTCCGGCATTCTCTATTGGGATAGGTCTTAAATTGATTGCATATCCTCCTGTTGTTTTCATGGCGAAGTTTTCTGTGTTCAGGATGTATTCTCCACCGATACTTAGGATGTTACTGGCCTTTTCTTTTAAGATCAGCAAATCGTAATTATAATTTTGGGCTTCGTCATAGACAATTTCACTCAACTGAAATCTAAATTCTCCAAACAATCTGAAATAGGGATTGACCTGCCATTCCAGTCCGGTTCCGATATATTGTTCACCAACGGTTGTGGTTGTTGCTTCTTCAGGGTTTATTTCAAAAGCATTTGAAAAAAGTAAATTGTGCCCAACAGAAAATCTTACCGGTTGTAATGTTTTTTTCAAGACGGTATTCAGGTTAATGGCCGGTGCTGAAGTTCCAATTGCAGTACCAAATGTCATGGGAACGTTAAGCGAAATATCAAATTCCGGAAAAAAGCCCCTTTCATCCACGCAGATATATCCCCCGATCCAAGGCCATGTTGCCATAACAACGATATCACCGGGCAAACCGAATTTCAATCCCACTTGTCCAGTATTAAAAACGTTACCGGTGTTTTGTTCAGAAAATCTGGCAATATCCAGTGATGTTCCCACAAGTACTTCAACTTGCCATTCTCTTGGTGTCCGGTATTCATAAGTAAAAGAAAACGGAATCAAAGGATTCATGTTGACCAATGGGTCGATAGCGCCTATTAAAATGATTGTTATTAATAGCAATAAAAGTGTTGTTGTGATTGTTTTTTTATTTTTCATCGTTATATTTTACCATGTTTGGGTGGTTAATAGAAACAAGGGTGATTTTGTAAGGGAAGTTAAAATTGAAACACATGAACTGATGCTCTTAATTTATTTAGGGCAACCACGAGGGTTGCCCCTACATAGTAAGGTTTAATTTTTTATCCAACGATCTCCATAGTGTCTCTGGCGATCATGAGTTCTTCGTTTGTTGGAACAATGAGTACTGAAACTTTTGAATCGGGTGTGGAAATAAAGCGTTCGTCCCCTTTGACATCGTTTCTTTCTGTATCGATTTTAACCCCAAGATATCCCAGGTATTGTTCACAGATTTCTTTTCTGAGCATGGGCGAGTTTTCTCCTACGCCGGCTGTGAAAACGATGGCATCAACGCCGTTCATGGCTGCGGCGTAGGCTCCGATGTATTTTGCGATTCTGTATTCGTATGTACTGAAAGCGGTTCGGCATACGGGTTCATTTTCTTCAGCTTTGTCTTCCACGTCTCTCATGTCGCTACTGAATCCATCGGATAGTCCCAAGATTCCGCTTTTTTTGTTTAAAAGATTATAAACATCTTCCACGGCCATGTTCTCTTTTTCTTGAAGGAAAACCAATA
>CAZVPY010000122.1:0-2938 GCA_964629135.1 uncultured Thermotogaceae bacterium
GTATGGTTATGAATCCCGTCGATCATCCTATGGGTGGTGGAGAAGGAAGATCAAAAGGCGGAAAACACCCGCAAAGTCCATGGGGTACACTTGCAAAAGGTTATAAAACCAGACGCGGAAAGAAAGCATCCGATAAGTTCATCGTAAGAAGAAGAAAATCCAAAAAGAGAAGATAATGGAAGGAGGTAATGCCTTTGAGTAGATCTTCTAAAAAAGGGCCATTTGTACATCAAAAGCTTTTGAAGAAAGTTAGAATGTTAAATCAGGCCGGAAAAAAGGAAGTTCTTAAAACATGGAGTAGATCATCAACAATCATACCTGAAATGGTAGGGCATACGATAGCAGTATATAATGGGTTAAAACATATACCAGTGTATATTAGCGAAAACATGGTTGGTCATAAACTCGGTGAATTTTCATTCACAAGGAGATTTGGCGGACATGCTGACAAAAAAGCGAAAGCCGGTCAGGTCGGTAAGTAGGAAAGGGGAGTAGTACAATATGGCACATCAAAAAAGATCCGTTTACCACAGAGAGAGAAAAGAGCAAGCAGCTAAAACACCCGTGACCGAGGCCAAAGCTACTGCGAAATATCTGAGAATCTCCCCGAAAAAAGTGCGATCGGTTATTAATGCTATTCGTGGAGAGAAAATTGAGCGAGCGTTGGATATCTTGGAATTTTCACCAAAAAAAGGTGCAGCTTTGGTTAAAAAGGTTTTAAATTCAGCAGTTGCAAACGCAGTACATAATTATGAATTAGATGCTGATAATCTTTTTGTCAAAGAAACATTTGTCAATGAAGGACCAAGATTAAAAAGAGTATGGCCAAGAGGTCGTGGGAGAGCTGATATACAATTAAAGAGGATGTCTCATATAACAGTTGTTGTGGGAGATATGTCAAAAACAGTTGAAAACGACGAAAGAGAAACGAGGTGATTTGAACCGTGGGTCAAAAGGTACATCCCAGAGGGTTTAGACTTGGAGTTTCGGAAGATTGGCAGGCAAATTGGTTCGGCGGAAAGAATTATTCTGATTATTTAATAGAAGATGAGAAGATACGAAAACTCATAAGAGATAAGCGCTATAGAATTAAAACAAAAAGAGGTCAAATTATTGATTCCGATGCAGCAGTGAATGAAGTATATATAGAAAGACCGAGCGCTAGCAAAGTGAAAATTTCCATTTATACTGCAAAACCAGGTATTGTGATAGGGAAAAAGGGTTCTGAAGTTCAAGCACTGAGAGAAGAACTTGAAAAACTAACCAGCAAGCAATGCTTTGTAAATATAAAGGAAATCAAAACACCCGAGACAGATGCCCTTCTTGTTGCGGAAAACGTAGCTGCAATGTTAGAGAAAAGGACTTCTCATAAAAGAGCTATGAAGAGAGTTATGAGAAATGCCATGAAAAGTGGTGCAAGAGGAATTAAAGTTATGGTTGCAGGCCGTTTGGGTGGAGCTGAAATCGCAAGGGTTGAATGGTATCGGGAAGGACGTATTCCACTTCAAACATTAAAAGCTAAGATCGATTATGGTTACACGGTTGCTAATACGAAAAGTGGAGTAATAGGTGTAAAGGTTTGGGTATACACCTCTGACATGTAAACTTCACGGTTAGAGAGGAGGTAATTAAAGATGTTGATGCCCAAGAGGGTTAAATACAGAAAACAACAACGTGGTACAATGACTGGACAAGCAAAAGGTGGGACTAGTGTTCATTTTGGTGAGTATGGGTTAAAGGCACTCGAAGCCGAATGGGTTACCGCAAGGCAAATCGAAGCGTGCAGGGTAACAATGGTCCGAACATTAAAGAGAAACGGTAAACTTTGGATGAGAATATTTCCTGATAAACCCGTTACAAAACAAGCCCAAGATTCAAGGATGGGTAAAGGAAAAGGAAACGTTGAGATGTGGGTTAGTGTTGTAAAGCCGGGAAAAATCATGTTTGAGATAGGTGGTGTTCCAGAAGAATTGGCAAAAAAAGCCTTGAAAAAAGCTTCTGATAAACTATCTATCAAAACAAAGATAGTCCAGAGGCATGCCGTTGGAGGTGAATAAAATGAAGGCTAGTGAACTGAGACAATACACTGATGAAGAGCTGAACGAAAAAATGGAAGAAAAAAAGAAAGAGTTGATGAACCTTCGTTTTCAATTAGCGTTAAAACAACTTGATAATACTAATCTTATCAAAACATGTAAACGAGATATTGCAAGGTTTATGACCATACTCACAGAACGAGAATTAGGTATCAAAAGATAAGGGAGGGTAGAAGATGCCCAGAAGAATTTTAACCGGCGAAGTAGTAAGTGATAAAATGGAAAAGACGGTTGTTGTTGAAGTTAAGCGACAGATCAAACATGCTGTTACTGGAAAAAGGGTTAAAAAGACAAAGAAATTCATGGCTCATGACGAAGAAAACAAATGTAAGATCGCTGATGTCGTCAGGATTATAGAATCCAAGCCAATGAGTAAACATAAAAGATGGGAAGTTCTTGAAATAGTCAAACGAGATATACTCGATGAAGAAGAAATCAAGGTTTTAGAAACTGAGGGAGGCGAAGAACGATGATATATAGAGAAACCCTCATGAATGTAGCCGATAACTCTGGGGCAAAAAAACTTCTTGTCATTAATATCCTTGGGGGATCAAAGAGAAATTATGGCACCATTGGTGATGTTGTGGTTGCATCTGTCAAAGAAGCAATACCCCATTCTAATGTCAAACAAGGTGAAGTTGTCAAAGCAGTCGTAGTTAGAACACACAAAGAGGTCAGAAGACCGGATGGTACATATGTTAGATTTGATGACAATGCAGCAGTTTTAATTGACAATCAAAATATACCCAAGGGAACGAGAATTTTTGGACCCGTTGCCAGAGAGCTTAGGGAAAAGGGATATATGAAGATCGTATCCTTGGCACCAGAGGTATTGTAAAGGA
>CAZVPY010000123.1:0-2725 GCA_964629135.1 uncultured Thermotogaceae bacterium
GGATTGGAGGGAAATAATTAATGGCCTCACAGAGGATTCGAATTAGATTAAAAGGTTATGATCATGAGTTGCTTGATCAATCTTCTGGAAAGATTGTAGAAATAGTCAAAACGACAAATGCTCAAGTATCAGGTCCTATTCCTTTACCGACTGAAAGAACAGTATACTGTGTTCTTAAATCACCACATAAACATAAGGATTCAAGAGAACATTTTGAAAAAAGAGTACATAAAAGGCTCATAGACATTTTAGACCCTAAACCTAAAACCGTGGAAGCTCTCATGAAAATTGATCTTCCTTCTGGGGTAGATGTCGAAATTAAGCTCTGATTCAAATACGGAGGTGTAGAGAATGAGCGGAATAATTGGAAGAAAAGTGGGAATGACCCAAATATTTAAAGACGGAGTAATGGTTCCTGTTACAGTTGTAAGAGCTGGCCCATGCGTTGTATGTCAGAAAAAAACAGAAGAGATTGACGGTTATACAGCTGTACAGCTTGGATTTGAAAAACAAAAAGAACATAGGGTGACAAAACCTTTGAAGGGGCACTTTAAAAAAGCAGATGTTGCACCTATGAAGCTTTTAAGAGAATTTAGATGTGAAAATCCTGATCAATTTGAGCTTGGACAGGAAATTACCGTTGATATTTTTGAAGAAGGAACAAAAATAGATGTTGTTGGCACTTCAAAGGGTAAAGGTTATTCAGGTGTTATGAAACGATGGAATTTTAGCGGTGGTGAAAAAACGCATGGTTCCAAATTCCACAGAGGATTAGGAAGTACCGGACAACATTCATATCCAGCCAGAGTATTTCCTGGTAAAAAAATGCCTGGACAATATGGAAACGAAAGAGTAACCATTCAGAATCTTGAAATAGTAAGAATTGACAAAGAAAATAATTTGCTTGCGGTAAAGGGCGCTATCCCAGGTGCAAAAAATAGTGTAGTTTACTTGAGCAATACAGTAAAATCTTACTGATAATAATCATATCAGTCACGTTGAAAGGAGGAAACAATGGCAAAAATTAAAGTTCTCGACCTAAATGGACAGAGTACTGGTGATGTTGAATTGAGAAACGATATATTTGATATCGAACCAAACCAAGATGTTATGTTCAGATATGTCAATATGCAACTCACCAACAGAAGACAGGGAACGGCTTCTACTAAAACCAGAGCAGAAGTAAAAGGTACAGGTAAAAAGCCCTTTCCACAAAAGCACACAGGTAGAGCAAGACAAGGGAGTCTTAAAGGACCTCATCAAAGACATGGTGGAGTTGCTTTTGGACCAAAACCAAAAGAATGGAAAGTAAAACTTCCAAAAAAAATGAAAAGATTAGCTTTGAAATCAGCCTTGAGTACACGTTTTAGAGAGGGTAATCTAATAGTCATCGAAGAGTTTAAGATGAAAGAGATAAAAACAAAGTCGTATAAAAAGGTTTTGGAAGCCTTATCGGTAAATGAGAATAAAACTTTATTCGTATTACCTTTCAAAGATTTAGAGTACGAAAACACAAAGATGTCTGGAAAAAACATCAAGCAATCAAAAGTAATCATTGCCGATAATCCAGGAAATACAACCCAAAAGACCAACATAGACGGGCTCAATGTTTACGACATTATCAATTGTCAAAAGGTTATTATAACCAAAGAAACGATTAAAAAAATCGAGGAGGTGTTGGGTAATGCCAATTAAACTCCATACAAGAGATATTTTAATACGCCCGATCGTTACAGAAAGAACGACTGCAAATATGGAAAATAATACATACACTTTTGAAGTTCACAGAAATTCAAACAAAAAATTGATTAAAAAGGCAATAGAGGAAATTTATGAAGTAAAAGTATCAAAAATTAATGTGTTGAATTGTAAACCTAAACCAAAAAGAAGAGGACAGTTTACCGGAAAAACACGTAGTTGGAAAAAAGCTATGATTAAATTGCAGGAAGGATATACCATTCCTGATTTGGAAAACATCTATTAATATATAGAAAGGGGAGCTGAAAATGGGACTTAAACGATATAAACCAACAACCCCGACGAGAAGATATGCCATAGGACAGGATTATTCTGAAATAACTAAAAAAGAACCGGAAAAGTCTTTATTAGAACCGTTAAAGAAAAAAGGCGGAAGAAATAATAGGGGAAGAATTACTGTCAGGCATCACGGTGGCGGACATAAAAGAATGTATCGAATTATTGATTTCAAAAGGAACAAAGATGGCATTCCTGCGAAGGTCATGTCCATTGAATACGATCCTAACAGATCTGCAAGAATTGCTTTACTCTATTACAAAGATGGAGAGAAAAGATACATACTGGCACCGAAGAAAATGAATGTCGGCGATGAAGTAATGAGTGGATCAAACGCTGAAATAAGAGCTGGAAACTGTAAGATTTTAAGAGAGATTCCTGTAGGTACAATGGTTCACGCTATTGAGTATACACCTGGTAAGGGTGCTCAAATTGCAAGATCAGCCGGAATTTCCGCACAAATTATGGCGAGAGAAAGCGGCTATGCACTTCTTAAAATGCCATCCGGTGAACTTAGAAGAATTCTTGAAACCTGTAAAGCAACGGTTGGTGTTGTTGGAAATGAAAATCATAACAACGAAGTTTATGGAAAAGCAGGAAAAAAACGATGGCTTGGTATTAAACCAACTGTAAGAGGTATGGTTATGAATCCCGTCGATCATCCTATGGGTGGTGGAGAAGGAAGATCAAA
>CAZVPY010000124.1:0-2416 GCA_964629135.1 uncultured Thermotogaceae bacterium
CTCTTGATTGTCTCTCTGACTTTATCCAAATCCAAGGGCTTGGAAATGTATTCATTCACGCCTTCGGCCAGGCATTTTTCCTTTTCCGTTTTGACTACTATCGCAGTTATTGCTATGATGGGGGTTTTTTGATTCGTTTGTCGAATTCTCTTTGTCACTTGGTGTCCATCGATATCCGGTAGTCTCAGGTCCAGAAGAACGATGTCCGGATCATGTTTTCGGAAGAGTTCAAGGGCACTTTTTCCTGTTTCTGCTTTAAATATTTTTGCTTTTATATCGATCGTCTTCACAATATGTTCTGTTACTTTCATGTTAATTTCATTATCTTCGACTATCAGCACTTTTTTCTGCGGTTTTTTAGTTTTTATTTTCTTTTCAGGTTGTTTTTCAAAGCTATGTTCTTTTATGCCAGACTCATCATAATAGGGGACTTCCAACATGAATGAGAAAACACTGCCTTTTCCGTATTGACTCTCAATAGTCAGATGTGAATTCATTTTCAAAAGAAGACTTTTGATTATTGCAAGTCCAAGTCCTGTTCCACCATATTTTTTAGTGATGGTATAATCTTCCTGATTGAACGGGTCAAGTATTCGTAATTTATTGTTTTCTTTTATCCCTATACCCGTATCACGGACGGAAAATTCCAGAATAACTCTCTTTTTCTCTTTATCTATAAAACGATTTACTACCTTTAGTTCAACCTCACCGTCTTTTGTAAATTTTACTGCGTTACTGAGCAGATTGATAAGAATTTGCTTCAAACGAATGGGATCGACATGTATCGCTTTGGGAACATCCTTATTAATGGTACATATAAGCCTGTTTCCCCTTTCCACAGCTTTAAAATTTACCAAAACAGTTGCTTTTTCAATGACGTCATCGAGTTCCATTTTCTCGGGATTGAGTTCCATTTTTCCAGCCTCAATCTTTGATAAGTCCAAGATATCGTTGATGATTTCCAATAAAGATTTTCCTGAATTCATGATGGTATCGGCATATTCTTTCTGATGATTGTTTAAATCAGTGTCAAGCAAAATAGAGCCGAACCCAATGACACCGTTCAAAGGGGTCCTGATTTCATGGCTCATGTTAGCAAGGAACTCACTTTTGGCCTTATTTGCCTTCATTGCCTTTTCCTTTTCAACAATGAGACTTCTTTCCAGTTTTGCCCGGGTATCGATATTGAGAAGAATCTCAGAGAAAAACTTTAACAGTGTCTTTTCCTGGTTTGTATATACCTTTTTATTCCTGACTGAATCAAACCCTACAAAACCTTCACAAAGAGTTCCGTTCATAATGGGAATAGCCAAAAGACTTTTAATTCCTTGAGGTTCTAAGAATAATCTTGCCGGATCGTTTTTATCCAACTTAAAAACTTCTTCTATGGAAACCATTTCTCCTTTTTCATTAGTACGAACCCATTCAGGGACGGCATTCAAAGGAATATCCTGTAGATTATCTATCTGTGATTCAATTCCTTCCATACACCATTCATATGTATTTGTAGCAGTTTTATTTTGCCAATCGTATTCAAATATATAGGCTCTATCCGCTTTGACAAATTCACCAACTTCTTTCAAAGACATACCTTTTGCTTCATCAATTTCGGAAAGAGACAAATTGATATATTTGGAAGCAATATTCATCAGAATCATTTGAAACTTGGATAATTTAATAAGTTCTTTTTCGGTTTCCTTTAATCGAGTAATATCCAGGTGAGTTCCAAACATAACAAGGGGCTTTCCATCCGGATCCCATTCAAGGACCTTTCCCCTGGACAATACCCAAATCCAGTTCCCGTTTTTATGTTTGAATCTGCACTCACATTCAAAACGATCCATGACGTTTTCAAAATGCTGATCCAGAAACCCTTCCAGTTTTTTTAAATCATCCCAGTGCATGAGACTTTTCCATTTATCAGTTGTCAAAGGAGAGAGTTCTTCAATCGTGTACCCCAGCATAGCTGCCCATTGATCATTAACAATCTGATTGTTTTCCTGGATATTCCATTGCCAAGTGCCGGCGTTGGTGGCTTCGATAATATTTTCCAAGTCCAATTCTTTTTTCTTTATCTCACTGATATCACGAACAGCCCCCATCATAATCCCATTTTCCCTGTCAAAATAAGAACCGTTTATAGAAACATTTATAAGTTTGCCATCTTTATCAATAATTTGGTTTGCTATGACAGCGTGCCCGGATTTTTTTATTTTTTTTATCGCCTCTTCCGTGTTTTTGAGTCCCTTCTCAAGCGATAATTGTTTTATATTCATTTTCAACAACTCATCTTTTGAATAAGCTGATAATTCACAAGCCTTTGGATTAACATCAATAATTTGTCCATTCTCATCATGGATAAAGAGAGCATCATTATTCTTTTCAAAAATGGTTAAATATCTGTTTTGAGTTTGTT
>CAZVPY010000125.1:0-2357 GCA_964629135.1 uncultured Thermotogaceae bacterium
AAAGCAGCAGGAGAGAATGGAGACTGTTGGTGAACAGAATGAAACTGCCACTCAACTAGTTATGAGTGTGGCAGAAAAGGCTACAAACGTACAGGAGATTGTCAATACCATATCTTCCATAGCTGAACAAACCAACTTGTTAGCCTTAAATGCAGCCATAGAAGCCGCAAGAGCCGGTGAAGCCGGAAAAGGTTTTGCCGTCGTTGCCGATGAAATCCGAAAGCTGGCTGAAGAAAGTAAGCAGGCCTCTTCAAACATCGCCAACATCCTTCATGAAATTGACGAAGGTGCGGGAAATGCCAATCAGGCTGTAAAAAAGACGGTGGAATACTATCAGGAGCTCAATGAAGGCACAAAAATCCTGGTGGAAGAATTTGAAAAGATCACCGGATACATGGTTAACGTCAATAATAAAGTAGAATCTTTATCCGGAGCCGCCCAGGAACAAAGTGCTTCTGCTGAAGAAATGGCCTCCGCCATGGACACCTCCGCAAGATCCATGGCCAGTGTCTCAGAGGAAATGGAACAAATCGCAACCGGAGTCAGGCAGACAGCAGAGTCTTCCGAGAGAATCAATGAAACCGCTGAAAATCTGAATACCCTTGCATCAAGGCTTTCGGAATTGGTTGAGAAATTTAAGATTTAATTTATTTAAACTTCCTCACGAAAAAAGCCTGGTTGGATGATCAGGCTTTTTGTGTTTTGATTGGAATAGAGGATGAAGCTGTATTTGTATTGTTGAGATTGAAAAGGACACCATTGAATCCGGTGTCCCTTTCAATGAGATTTCAAATTTATCGAGTTTTTACTTCCTCGCCAACCACGTAATCGCGTTGTGCCAGAACTTTCCGTAATCGCTCCAATTAACGAAATCTGTTCCCCAATGAGGTGCTAAATCGGATGTAAAGGCCATGGACCTTCCCTTTCCGGATTCACCAACCACTATAAAGGCATCATCATTGTCTCCTATGGTGGCCAAAACACTGGCTTCTTCTTTGGGCAGTACCTTTTGATAGCCTAAAAAGGCAGGCCATTGTGTGGAGACACCTTTGAGAATTTCGTGATTTTGATCAGTTACTTTTGGTGTAACCCCTTTTGTTCCTTCCACACGGTCGTCTCTGTCCATGATGTTAACAGGAAGAACTTCTTCAATGGCACTTCCATGATAATTTCCTTTACACTGAAATCCCTGGAAGTCTACATACCCACCAACCATAACCAATGAACCACCGTTTTTAACGTAATCCGCTGTTAATTGAACCTTATCCGGACCCATAGGCACTTTAAACATTTCCGGATACATGGTTAGTGTGTTTCTTCCACAATCACTGATGATTACCACATCAAATTTTGAGATCTGTTCCATGGTTTGGGGATAGGCACTCATCACCATATGATTTGGAATGTGAGATAAAGCAACATCCGCAAATGGTTCCATTCCTTTTTTAAAATACACAGAAAAATCATCATAACCACCAAGCGGGACTACATCAAATCCCTTTGTATGAAACTTTGTGACAATCCAAGTTTCACCGACCAATAATACATTCATTTGTGACATTTTTTTTCCTCCTTTTTTAATCTATATCAACCTTTAACCGAACCCATTAATAACCCTTTCACTATCAGTTCCATAAAGAACAAATACATGAGCAGAACCGGCAAGATAGAAATCAGCAATCCCGCCATTTGAATGTTCCAGGCGGCGACTGTTGTTCCTTTTAGATTTGCGATGGCAACTGTCAGTGGCATGGATTCCACACCGCTTGTAAGTGTCAATCCAAAGAGATATTCATTCCAGATATTGGTAAACTGGAAGATAGCTACTACGGCAAATCCAGGAAGTGACAGTGGTAATGCAATTTTGAAAAAAGCTCCTATATTGCTGCATCCGTCTATTCTGGCACTTTCGATCAACTGACTCGGTACGGTGTCAAAATAATTTTTAAACAACAACGTGGTAATGGGAACCCCATATGCCGTGTGCGTTAGAATCAAACCCAAATACGTATCGTACAATCCAACCTTTCCCATAAAGCTCACAAGTGGTATCAAAATAGATTGAGGAGCAATGTAAAAGCCCAACACAACGACTAATAGGATAATATTACTGAATTTGAACGTCATCTTGGAAAAAGCAAAACCCGCCATAGCGCCCAACATTGAAGAAACAGCCGTTGCAAAGACAGTGAAAATGGCTGTATTCAGCAAGGGTCTTTTAATTGAATTGAACGATGACTTGTAATTGTCAAATGTTGGCTCTTGTACCGTTTGAACCGGTCCGAATCTCAATTCTTCGTTTGTTTTTAGAGAGGTGTTGACCGCTGAATATATTGGGAAAAGATAAAAGAAAGCAG
>CAZVPY010000126.1:0-1927 GCA_964629135.1 uncultured Thermotogaceae bacterium
AGGGTATTCCGGACGCCCTTGAAAAACCCACAGCTGCAGGAATTCCTGAATCAGGAGCTCCAGTTACAACATCTGCATCGACAGGATGATTCTTGGCCAATATCTCCCCGGCTCGTTCTCTGGCCTTGTAAATCCCTATCTCATCCATTTTACTGTCCGGCCTGGCAAAATAGATATATTCAAAAGAACAAGTAGAAGTGATGGTCTGTTCCACTTCATTGATGGATTCGATACCGTCTCTGGTAATCATGATGATTTCACCGGGTTTGACATCCCGTACCAGTTCAGCCCCAACGGCATCAAAAGCACAACTTTCAGATGCCAATAGGTATTGATCGCCCTTTTTACCAAGACACAGGGGACGAATCCCGTAAGGGTCCCTGGCACCTATCAAAGAATCTTCAGTAAGCATGACAATGGCATACGAGCCTTTAACCGCCTGCATGGCTTCTTTCACAGCTGTTTTAAAACCCCTTTTTGCACTTCTGGCGATAAGGTTTAAAATAACTTCTGAATCGGAATCCGTTTGAAAAATCACGCCACCATCTTCCATTAATTCCCGAACAACTTCAGCGTTTACAAGTGTACCGTTATGGGCTACTGCTATGGTTCCCAACTTGTAATTCACACTGATGGGTTGAGCGTTGATCCGCTTACTGTCACCTTTTGTAGAATATCTGACATGTCCGATTGCGGCAAATCCACCCATTTCATCCAAAACATCTCTGGAAAAAACCTCAGAAACCAGTCCCATATCCTTTTTGAATTCAACCGTTTCGCCATCAGAATAGGCAATTCCACAACTTTCCTGTCCTCTATGTTGAAGGGCAAATAATCCGTAATAAGTCATCAGAGAAGCATTCGGATTTTGAGATGATGTATCCAAAATCCCAAACACACCGCATTCTTCACGAAACTTGTCTTGTGTCAAATCACAAAACACGCCCTTTCCTGGATTCATATATCCTTTCCCTTTTCAAGCCTTTCTAATAACTCTTTGTAAGTATCAGTTAAATTTCCCAGATTTCTCCTGAACACATCTTTGTCCAGTTTCTTTCCCGTTTCAATATCCCAGAATCGGCAAGTATCCGGTGATATTTCATCTGCCAGATAGATCTCTCCGTTTTGCTTCCCGAATTCCAGCTTGAAATCAATGACTTTGATTCCCAATTTAAGAAAGAACGCCTTTAATAAATCATTGACTTGGCTTGCAACAGAATAAATAGCATTTAATTCATCAAAAGTAGTGATGCCCATGGCCACAGCATGATAATCGTTCATCAAAGGATCACCCAAATCATCACGCTTATAACTAAGTTCCAAAACCGTCACTTTTAGCTCTGTCCCTTCTTCCAATCCATATCGCTTGGCCATGCTTCCAGCAGCCTCGTTTCTGACGATGACTTCCAGAGGAATAATATCCACTTTTTGGCATAACTGCTCCCTGTCGTTGAGCTTTTCAATAAAATGCGTTTTAATCCCGGCCTTTTCCAACATCTCAAAAATAATAGCCGTGATGGTGTTGTTCAACACCCCTTTTTCCATTATCGTATCCTTTTTCTCACCGTTAAATGCCGTCGCATCGTCTTTGTAATGCACAATCACCTTTGACTCATCATCGGTTTTAAAAATCTTTTTCGCCTTTCCCTCGTAGAGCTGTTCCAGTTTTTTCATGTCAACCTCCGGTCCATTTTGGTTTTTGTTTATTTTTTTTTATTGATAATTGTTAATGATTCTACTTACAAAACATTTTTTTCAACTTATTGCAGTATATTGTCACTTGTTGCTTATAAGGGTGGGCACTAGGCCCACCCCTACAATAAGGATTGGATGTTTTTGTTTTCTTCCAGGATTTTCTCTTTCTTCTCTTCTCGTTTTTCTTTCAATTTCTCCACTAATTGAGAATCTTTCAACGACAAAATTTGAA
>CAZVPY010000127.1:0-1514 GCA_964629135.1 uncultured Thermotogaceae bacterium
TTCCCTCCACCTATCTAAAGGATTCAATCCATGTTGCCGTGTTTTCACAAGACCTTAAGCGAAGCAATAATGGAAAACACGGCTTATCATAACCCTTTGCCCTAAATACTGTAACAATTAATAAACAATTAAAAGCAACTTTTAATTACAACATTTATTTTACCACAAAGCAGAGAAATTTACGGTGAAATTTTTGCGCTTTATAAGAAAAGCATTGAGATTCTGCTCAATGCTCACAGAAGCATCTCCTTCATAGCAAGAATAAAGGGCTACACTAAAAAGATGAGGTGTAACCAATGGGTGGCGATAAATAAAACGCGAAAATCCAATTCCAAAGAAACGGAGGGAGTTTCTAAAAGAGGGAAGGCAATAACTTCGTTATTATTTCATACTAAATACTTTTTGAGTGTTTCCTTCAACTGGTCCAAAGTGACCGGTTTCGTCATATAATCGTTCATTCCGGCTTTCATACAGTCTTCTCTGTCTTCTCTATAGGCTTTGGCCGTCATGGCGACAATGGGAATCTGTTTATCTCGATTTCTGATCATGGCTGTCGCCTGATACCCATCAATATTGGGCATAATGATATCCATGAGAATAAGATCCGGTTTGTGTTCTAAGAAAAGTTTATACGCTTCTTTCCCGTCATTCGCTTTGATGACCTGGATGTCCTTGGAAAACATGGAAAGAGCTTTTTGAGCATAGTGCATATTGATTTGATTGTCCTCTGCGATGAGCACTTTCTTTTCTTTAAATATGTTAGGGATTAGATTTTTCTCTGTATTCTGTTTAGCTGAATTCCGTTCTTTTTCTAACGCACAAGGTAGTACCAGTTCAAAACTAAAGGTACTCCCCTCACCGTACCTACTTTTAAGGTTTAATGTACTACCCATCTTTTGCAACAGATTGTTGCTGATGGAAAGCCCCAGCCCGGTCCCTTCATATTTTCGAGTGTTGGACATATCCACTTGCTGAAAGGCCTTGAAGATGATCTCTTGGTCCTTCTCTTTTATGCCGATTCCGGTATCGCTGACTTTAAAGAGGATTCTGACTTTACTGTCAACTTTCTCTACCATTTTCAACTGGACAATGACGTTCCCTTTTTCAGTGAATTTCACGGCATTCGACAACAAATTCAGCAGCACTTGTCGCAATTTACCGCTATCCACTCTAACCGTTTGGGGAATATCTTCATCAATGTCAACGGTAAATGCCAATCCTTTTTCTATGGCTTTATTTCGGATATACGAACCTGTTTTTTTGATTAACAGGCCTAAATCGGTCTTTTCGGGATGTAATTCGAAATTCTTAGCGTCAATGATAGAGTAATCAAGGATATCGCTGATAATACCCAACAGGTTTTTCGCTGATGAAAGAACGGTGTCTATGTATTCATTTTGCTCATCATTTAATCCGGTGAACTTAAGGATTTCACTGAATCCAATTACCCCATTCAAAGGGGTTCTCAGCTCGTGACTCATGGCAGCCAAAAACTCGCTCTTTGCAATGTTGGC